>JAICIM010000176.1 GCA_025928885.1 Ktedonobacteraceae bacterium
AAATTCTCCACAGGACAATGACGAGGATATATATGCATTGCCCTATACAGCACAAAAGTTGTGATTGACTGACTCTAGTATACCGAATAATAACATTTGCGTCAATTCCTATAAATTACTATCTTTTGCATCACAAATGCATCACCGGCTCATCCTTTTTAACTACTCGCCTCCGACTATGTACTTAATTTTCGCACAAAAAAAAGAATGGAGACCAATCAACACGGATCTCCACTCTTCTTGCTTGCAAAGCGCCTATTTTTCCAGCGTACTCTTTGAGTTGCGCTCGCCGTCATAGGTGAGCAGGATGCGCTTGTTATCGAACATGGTCTCAAGATGCACGGGGCGTCCCCACATCAGATAGACGTGTTGCAGCGTCTTCTCCGCATAGGAGAGATCAAGCTCCTGCCCCTCATACATGTGTTTGATATAGAGTTCGCGATTCCCTCGATAGTCGCCATTCTCTATGACTAGATAAGGATACCCAAAATTGGTCATATTGCCGACAATCATATCGCGCACTTTACGCCAATCTTTCTCGACAATCACCCACTCATCGCCCTCTTTCTTGTAGAGATAGAGGTCGAGATCCTTGATTAGATCTTCGGTCAGGTAGTTCCGCAAGAATGAGACATCATTCTCCATCTCACGAACCTCGAAGAGCTTCTCACGCCCACGTCCTGGTTTGCGCCCGAGCCGCTCCCGCTCCTCGGTGGTGGGACTATCCCAGCGGCGCTCAATATCTTCAAGCACCTTAAAGCCGATGTAATATGGGTTGAGCGTCGTGCGCGACGGCGAGAGAACGCCAGAATGCAATTGCGCAAACTCAAACATTTCAGCGTCAGAGATTACCCCTTTTTCCGCCAATTCGCGCATAATACGGGAGTGCCAGAGGCTGGCCCAGCCCTCATTCATAGTCTTAGTTTGCATCTGTGGCACGAAGTACAGCATTTCAGAGCGAGCAATTTCGAGAATGTCGCGCTGCCAGTCCTGCAGATGAGGAGCGTGATGCATCAAGAAGAGCAAGATGTCTTTCTCAGGCTTCTCCGGGAATTTTGGTGGCCTGATGTGGCGCAGATCTCGCTCCTCTTCGGCCCTTTGCTGGCGCTGCTCCAGGTTCCACAGATCATCATATTCGGTGGCTAGCGCCTTGAACTTCTCCTCTTTCTGCGGCTCGTCCTCACGCAGCAATAGGTTGTAATCCACATGCTCCTGAATAGAGAGGGCCGCATCGAGAAAATGCTCTACCGCATCCTTGCCATGATCGAACTCGTATTTGGCGATACGATCGGCATGCACACTCGCCTTATCGATCATGCGCCGCGAGGTATGCTGGAAGTAGGCGTTGTTCTTGAAAAAATCGGTATGACCAAAGACGTGCGCCGCCACAAAGGTATTTTGCAGCAGGTTGTTCATCTCCATCAGGAAGGCATAGCTGGGATTGGTGTTGACCACCATCTCATAGATCTTGCTCAACCCGAAGTCATACTGCATCTTCTGCCGATAATATGCCTTACCAAAGGTCCAGTGGCTAAAACGGCCTGGCAAACCATAGGAGGCAAATTCATACATGATGGAGGCTGGCACCAGCTCAAAATGTGTCGGGAATGGATCGAGGCCGAACTTGTGGGCTTCCTCCCAGGCTGCATCGATGCCGTCACGCAATCGCTCAATATCGGGATTAGAACCATCAAGTGTTGTCATATAGGAAGCTCCTGACTATCTAACCGGAACAGCATCGCCACGTTGAGCAAAGAACTTGCGCAGAGCTGGATACACCTCTTTCTTATCGGAAATGGTCACGGCAATAAACTTCTTGTCGGTAATCTTGTTATATGCCGACATCAGCGTGCTGGGTGAGCGATAATGGCCCTCGCGGATCTCGCCATAGCCAAAGATGTTACATAGCTCCATCAGCTTATTCACAAGCTGCACGCAGCGATCATTGTCCCAGGGCAGGTTATCTCCATCGGAGAAGTGAAAGGGATAAATGTTCCAGTCATACGGGTTATAGCGCTCCTGAATGACCTGTAGTGCCAACTCGTACGCAGACGATACCTGCGTACCACCGCTCTCACCCTTATGGAAGAACTCCTCTTCCGTCACCTCTTTCGCTTCGGTATGATGGCTGATGAACACGATATGCACGTTATTGTACTTTGTACGCAAGAAGCGCACCATCCAGAAGTAGAAACTTCTGGCAATGTATTTCTCGAATTCACCCATACTGCCCGAAACATCCATCATGGCTATCACGACCGCGTTGGACTGATACTTGATGGTAGGCTCCCAGACCTTGAAGCGTAGATCCTCATTTTTGATATCTTTGAATCTGGCCTCGCCTTTAGCCGCGTTACGCTTCATATTTTCCATAATGGTGCGCTTTTTATCCAGGTTGGTCATCGGACCCTTCTTGCGCACATCGGTAAAGCGCACGGCCTCAGTCTCCATCTCCTGCTGGCGCTTCTGTTCGAGGTTGGGCAGCGAGAGATCTTCGAAGATCATCGCGGCCAGCTCTTCCATCGTGATTTCGGCCTCATAATAATCGTAGCCAGCTTCTTTGCCGGCATCACCCTTTTTCCCTTTACCCTGCCGAGGTTCCTGGGCCACGACATCGCCAACCTTGCTCTTCCCGTTGCCCTGTCCGGCGTGCGTCTGACGGCCCGGATCATAGCGGAAGCGATACTCTTCAAGGGAGCGAATGGGAACGCGGACCATCTTTTTGCCATCGGAGAGAATAATGCTTTCCTCGCTGACAATCTCACCCAGGTTCTTCTTGACTGCCTCGCGGATCTTCTCTTTGTGGCGCTCCTGGTCAACCTGCCCCTTGCGGTGCAACGACCAATCGTGCTGTGAGACAGACATAACACTTCTCCTTCATGTATGCCAAAACGGGGAGTGGACACCTGTGCAGCCATCCTCGTTGGAAGGACGTTAAGCGATTTCAGGATGCTTCACCGAGGTTCCCGTAAGGGAAACCCCGGTGGAGCAAACCTGAATCTGGTATCTGCCAACAACTAGCGGTTCAAGAGGCTGCCCGTGTAGCGGAGAATTTCGTTCGCGCACACATGACAGTAGCCGTGCTCTGCCATCAAACGATCAACGACTTCATTGATCTTGCGCAGTTGCTCTTTATCAGGGGTACGCGCCGATGTTGTAATCTTCACCACATCGCGCAAGTCTGCAAACAACTTCTTTTCAATCGCTTCTTTGAGGCGCTCGTGGCTGGTGTAATCGAAGGTTTGCCCCTTACGAGCCAGCGACGAGATACGGATCAGAATCTCCTCACGGAAGGACCGCTTGGCATTCTCAGAGACACCGATCTGTTCTTCGATGGAGCGCATCAGATGCTCATCCGGCTCCACTTCCTCGTCGGTGATAGGATCACGCAACTTGGTCTTGTTGCAGTACGCCTCCACGTTATCGAGGTAGTTGTTCAACAGCGTGCGGGCCGACTCCTCATAGGAGTAGACGAAGGCGCGTTGCACCTCTTTACGTGCCAGTTCATCGTACTCTTTACGCGCTTCACTGACAAAGTTCAGATAGCGCTCGCGCTCTTCGCGGGTGATGCTGGTATGCTGATCCAGACCATCACGCAGCGCACGCAACGCATCGATCGGATTAATGCAGGTGACGTTTGGCTTGATGAGTGCGTTGGAAAGACGGTTGATGACGTAGCGAGGCGAGATACCATCCATGCCCTCGCGCTGGGCCTCGTCCTGTAACTCGCGCACATCCTTTTGCTTGAAATCTTCCATATCCTCACCATCATAGAGCTTGAGCTTCTTCATCAAGCTCATCCCCGCCTTCTTGGACGACTCCAGACGGGTGAGAATGGCGAAAATGCTGGCGATGCGCAGGGTATACGGAGCGATATGGACGTTTTGCAGCGAGCTTTGCTTGAGCAGCTTCTCGTAGATTTTTACCTCATCAGAGACGCGCAGGTTATAGGGAACCTTCACCAGAATGATGCGGTCCTGCAACGCTTCCGACTTCTTATTGCCGACGAACGACTGATACTCATGCTCATTGGTATGGCTGACCACCACCTCATCGGCATAGATCATGCTGAAGCGCCCGGTCTTGATGTTCTGCTCCTGGCTGAGTGTCAGCAGGACGTAGAGGAACTTCTCGTCCGTCTTCAACATCTCAACAAATTCCATGACACCGCGATTGGCGATGTTCAGTTCGCCATCGAAGCGATAGGCGCGTGGATCGCTCTCGACGCCAACTTCGCCGATGGTGGAGAGGTCGATGCCGCCCACCAGTTCGCTAATATCTTGAGATTTTGGATCAGAGGGGGTAAAAGTACCGACGCCGATACGATATTTTTCGCTGAAGGAGATGCGCTTCACCGGCACCTCTTCAATACGCCCCTTATACTCATTATCGACCATATAGCGGCAATGGGGGCAAAGATCACCTTCAATGTAAATGCCAAACTCTTTTTCAACATCGGCACGCAGTTCATGTGGGATCAGGTGGAGGGGTTCTTCATGCATCGGGCAACCCTTAATCGCGTAGATCGCCCCGGCAGGAGTGCGGCTATATGCCTCTAACCCGCGTTTGAGCAGGTAGACAATTGTAGACTTACCGCCGCCGACGGGTCCCATCAGCAGTAGCACGCGTTTACGCACTTCCAGGCGCTGAGCAGCAGAGTGGAAGTAGTCCACAATTTGCTGGAGAGGCTTTTCAATACCGAAGATCTCCTGGCTGAAGAATTTGTACCGCTGATCACCAGTCCGAGTCGAATCGACTCCAGCATCCATAATCATATGATAAATGCGCTCATGGGAAAGTTGCGAGATTTCAGGCTTTTTGCCCGCGGTCTCGAAGTACTGCGCGAAGTTTCCTTCCCACATGAGTTCTCGCTCACGATCTCTATATTCCTCCAACCGCTTCACCAGATCCATGGTTCACCCTCTCTCTGTTGTTAAGACTATGGTGTAAGAAAGCCTCTTGATCTCAAGAACGCCAGGGAAAAAAATCCTACACCATTCCTTTAGACAATGCTACAAGTGACATCCAGGGAAACACACTCCTTGCGCGAGTGGGACGAGGAGACAGGAGCGACATTATAGGAGGGGTGATATGATGCACCTCCCGGTTTGCCTACAATGTCCTCTGCCATCCAGAACCACCCAAACATCCAGGTGCAATAAGACCGAAAGGGCCAGTTTCTTCCGCGACCTCGACGCGAGAGAACCAGCCCTTATCTACATATCGGAGGATAATCTTTTTGTGACCGATTGCATTTTTTGCCCACACCCATGATCGGGTACGATGGGTTAGTGTCGTGAGATGCATCATGCTGATGCTCCTGCAATGTTTCAATCTATCCTTTCTTAACGCTACCACTGGTCATAAAAATGAACCACTGATACGGCTACGTCGCCGCCCCCCACCATCAAAACACTGCCAATCACCCTTGCCCATCTAAAAGGGTATAAGCTCATTATAGCATATTTCTGCCAGGAAGTTAAGTCTGTCCGCCCTCAATCTTCTCTCTCTCACCTCTCAATCTCAAGAATGAGCAAGCTTGTAATTGCTCATCTGCTAGAAATCGATTAGCAGAGCATAGTTCCATCCTGGAAGTTCACTGCAATAGTCATCTATTACTAAGAACGCAGATCATCCACGAAAAGTTACATCGACACTATGGCAGTAGGACCAGACAAAAATGCTCTTCCCTATGCCTTCTCTATCGTCCCAATAATCTTCTCTCCATACTTCACCTGCAACGTACGCGCCGCGTTGCCGTTGCGAATGGCAACACCTACATAGCCCGAACTATCGCCGTAGATAAACGGACGCGCCTCCTGCCCCTCGCTCTCAGGCACATCGGCAAAGAAGCGACGACGCTCCGCCACTGCCTGATTGAGGGCGGGGAAACCAAGCAGCACGGCGCGGCTTGAGAACAGATCGGGAACCAGGCTCAACGGGATATTGGTGATGATATTACCAAAATTATCGATATGCAGCACCTCAGCCTCAATGCGCTCTCCTTGCCTCGTGGCCTGCACGGGGTCAATATGTACCAGATTTGCCAGTTCCAACCGCTCTCCGAACTCCGCAAGTGCAACGCCACTGGCAAGGTGTGCTCCCGCTGGAGCAAAAATGTCGCGTCCGTGAAAGGTAGAGCTTATCTGCGGCAGCTGATAGGCAGGATTGGCGAGTGTGACCGCCTCATGAAAGGTCTGCTCCGCCAATACGCGGTCAAATAGCCCGTTATCAGGCCCCACAAATATCCAGTCGCCCGCCCGCACAGCGATGGGGCGGCGCGTACTGCCCACACCGGGATCAACCACGCAGACAAAAACGCTGCCTTTCGGAAAATAGCGATAGCTGGCGGCGAGTATCCAGGCTCCCGAAGGCACATTTTGTGGGGCAACATCATGCGTAATATCCACAATCTGAGCCTCCGGCGTAATCCCCAATACCACGCCCTTCATCACCCCCACATCGCCATCACCAGGCCCAAAATCTGTCATAAAAGCCACCACGGGACGAATTGATGATTGACTCATGCTCAACACTACTCCTGCATCTATGATATCTTCTCACATCATCGGGTCATCGATAGCACACGTCGATGATATGTCTACTATTATGCACACAATCGGGGAGCGATGTCATGGCTCGCTGCCCACCTCTCTGGACAACAGACAAGACCGCACGCAGCACGGGTTACTTCTGTCGCACTCATTATGACATTGCGGGAGATGTATGCTATACTAGCGCCAATAGATAAGACTTAGCTATACGAAAAAGGTACCGTGAAAAATTATAAAGATACGCAGATAGATCATGGGGCAGGATCAGGCAGCCAGCGACGATGCCGCCGCCCTGTACACTCAATCAACGTGCGTACAATAACCGGAGTGATGCGGATATGAACATCAGTACTGGTGGACCTCATATTTTACTTTTTGAGCGAGATCAACAATTAGCAGTCCTCCTTACCAGCGAATTTCAGCTTGCTGGCTATGAATGTCATACGGCCCGTACTGCCGTAGAAGTATTTGATGCAATCGCTCGTCATCCTATTAAAATTGTGCTTGTCAATGTAGCGCAGGCAGCAGCGGCACGACGCGAGTTCTGGGTCGCGCTGGATTCGCAGCGGCGCGGACGTGGTGTCCAGGTATTGACCCTACGTTGTATGAACCTCGCGGGCTATGGGCCTCACGATGCAGAAGATCGCTCACAGGCGATGGTTGATGTTGAAATTGATGGTATGCTCGGCATCGTCAATCTCATTGATACCGTACGAACACGCATACCCGGAACGGGCATCAAAGCGAACACAGGCACGATGCCACGCATGTCCAGAATGATCACGCCAACACCTCCAACTCAGATGTCTTCCACGCCATCGGCCATTGCAAGAGCGGCCTCACAATACTCGCCTTCTTTAAATGCTCTCTTTAATAGCAACGCTGGTAGCTCTATAGCTCGACCTTCTACCAATGACGCTTTCTCATCAACATCGTCCAGGCCGCTCTCTCCAGTTCAACCGCCGCCCAGCGCTCCCACCGCTCCTACGCACATCTCTTCGACCATGCCGACTTCGCCCTTAGCAGATGCACAGTCTGAAGTCATGAGCAGCAACACTTCAACCTACACAGATAAAATCCGCGCCGTGCTCTATCCCAATCAACGTGTCTGGACTCCACAAAACAATGGAGCCGTCTCAGCACCAGAAAACCGGGCGACCTACGAACCACCAACCACTCACACTCCCTCGCAGCCGCCTATGAACTCCGCTCCCGCAGAAGCAACAACCTTGCAACGGCTGGCAAACGGACAGATTGGCACAGAGGGACAACAGGAATCGGGATTAGCACAGCTTTCGCGCATGCTTCAAGAGCGCCAGTTGCAACAGGTTACAGACTACCCGACAAGAAATAGCTACTCCTATCAGGAGCTACAACAAACCGAAGAGCCTTCTTTTTCCATTCCTACGACCATGCAAGGCCCAACCAATACAGGATTCATCAATTATGCGGCTCAGGCTCGTCCTGCCCCTGCTCCTGAGACCCCGGTAATGCCTATGAACTATGCCGCTCCCGCACCTGTACGGCCCGCTCCCGAAGCCCCGGCTGCTCCCATAAGTTATGCGCCACCCGCACCAGCCCGACCAGCGTACAACCCGGAAGCAACGACAGGGGCAAACGGGTCTGGAAACTATATGCCACCCGCTCCCGTGCGGCACACACCCGCTCCTGAGCATACGCCCATCAGTGCGCAGCCTTTACGCGCCTCTCCCATCCAGGACATACCAGCTGAGCGTCCCGTAAGTGGACACACCGGCACCGAAGGAACCAGGCGTACAGAAACGATTGCACGCGCTCCCTATGGGCAGTCACAACAAACACCAGCAGCGATCCCACCACTGGCCTCTATCGCGGCACAGCCTGCGCCCACTTCGCCGCAGGTGAAACCTGCGCCTACTCCGCCACCGATAAACGAGATAATAGAGGGAAAGCAGACATACATTACTGAAGAGCCAGAAGAGGAGACGCTGCACCACATTTCTGGCGAACTTGTCAGCAATGAAAAGGGCAAAAACAAGGGGACAGTTGCAGATACAGCCGCCTCTGAAGAGGCGCTCCTGATTTCACAATTAGGAGCAGAAGTAGATCTGGGATTATCTCCCAATAATGCGCTCCTGCTCGACATTATGCAAAGCCTGCCGCCAATGCCTCCTGCGTCTCAACAACCATCACAGGTGCAGCCCCAGGTGCTCAACGGCAGAGCAACCCGGACACTCAACAGCGTCTTGCTGGAAGGACATCTTGTTCCCCAGAATCGGCTGGAGGTAGCCC
The DNA here is from genome assembly GCA_025928885.1 of Ktedonobacteraceae bacterium. Lineage (GTDB taxonomy): Bacteria > Chloroflexota > Ktedonobacteria > Ktedonobacterales > Ktedonobacteraceae > JAICIM01. The sequence continues at coordinate 8,826 of JAICIM010000176.1, forward strand.
AACGGATTCAGCGTATGTTACGTGGTGTGGATTTGAACTATCAACTCGGTGAAATTTTGCTTATGTTTAAGTTACTCACTCCCGATCAGCTCCTGGCAGCCAGCCTGGTCAGCTATGGCATGATTACAACCGCGCAGATCAGCGCACTTGGCCGTATTCGCCAGGAACTCCATGCGATCGGGCTGGAATATGACCTGGAGAACCTGCTCATTCTCTTCAGGATTTTAACCCCCGAACAACTACGCGAGGTTCGTTCAAGCTGGCAGGGATAAACACAAAAAGATCAGGCCGAAGCGCTTCGGCTTGATCTTTTTTTCTGCCCAGCTAATCGGCTTCTACCTTCTCGATCTTTGCTCCCAACGCCCGCAGCTTGGCATCCAGCCCTTCATAGCCACGCTCGATATGTTCGATGCCGTAGACCTCAGAAGTGCCTTCAGCACACAGCGCCGCAAGGATATAGGAGCAACCAGCGCGGATATCGGGAATAAAGAGCCGCGTCCCCTTGAGCGGAGTCGGTCCCCGCACAACGCAGCTATGCATATGCTCTTTTTCGCGGAAACGACAGGGTACTTCGCCCAGGCACTTGGTATAAAGGCCGATATGAGCGCCCATCCCCCGCAGAGCGCTGGTATAGCCAAAACGATCTTCATAAATCGTCTCATGCACGACAGAGATGCCTTCGGCCTGCGTCAGCAAGATCGTAAACGGCTGCTGCCAATCGGTCATAAAGCCCGGATGGACATCTGTTTCTAATGCAATAGCCGGAGGTGGGCTATCAGTAGCACAAAAGCGAATGCCCTCGTCATCGACCTCAAAGTGCAACTTCATTTTGGACAATGTATTCAAAAAGGTGAGCAGCGTATCCTGTTGCGCCCGCCGCAGATACACGTCGCCCTTCGTGAGATAGGTGGCGATCGCCAGCGAAACGGCCTCGTTACGGTCGCTCACCAGCGTGTGGCCGGCTCCCCGCAAGCGCTCCACCCCCTCCACCACGATGCGCCGATCGACCTTCAACTCAATGATCGCACCCATCTTTTGCAGCAGTTTGATCAGGTCAATGATTTCCGGCTCATTGGCGGCATTCTCAATGATCGTCACACCCTTTGCCAGAGAAGCCGTGATCAGGAAGTTCTCCGTCGCCATAACGCTGGGAAAGGGCAGTTTGATCGTCGCGCCGTGCAGCCGTTTCGTGCTCGTACAATAGTACAGGCCATCGCGTTCAACAATTTTCGCCCCCATCTGCTGCAAGCCCTGAATATGAAAGTCGATCGGACGCGGGCCGATGCGGTCCCCGCCCGGGCGCGGAATCGAGACCTCGCCACAGCGATGCAACAGAGGGCCAATCATCATCACCGCAATACGATTCAGGCCACCAACCGTACTGGAAATTTTGGTTTCGCCAATTTCTGGCGTATGGATCGTCAGTGTATGATCTTCAAGTTGCACATGAGAGCCGAGGCTCTGGCAGAGCTTGATCGTCAGATCGAGATCGCCAAGCAGCGGCACATTGCGCAACGTACATTGCTCGGCGGTCAGCAGCGACGCAATCACCATTTTTGTCACCGCATTCTTCGCGCCGCTAATCGAGACTTCTCCCCGCAACGGCATACCACCGCTGATCAGATAATATGGAGCGGGAGAAGCGGGCATATCAATAAGATCCATCTCAGCGCACACTCCTCATCTTCTTATTCGCATTCCCAGGAGCCTTCCACAACCACCTCAAGGGATTGAGGCGAGATGGGGGATCAACCATATACTTCAGGCCAGTGGTCTTCCCCTGCGCCTGATCCAGCTCATCAAGCAAGGCCACAAAGCGATTAACGCTCTGTGCAACCCCCTCGACCATTAAATAGCCCGACGGTTTCACGGCATCGCCAACCAGATATAAGCCGCGTATGGCGGTCTCTGGCTCTCTGTCTTCGCCTTGAGCGATACGATTGACGGGCCACTCCCCACGATAGGTTCCCATTGTCAATACGCGGCAATGGGTAGCAAAGGCTTCACCAAAGAGCATACGCAGATCGGCCAGCGCCATAGCTCGCTCCTCCTCCACATCATTGCTCTGAATCACCTGATGGCTGATCAGCAGATGCTTGCCGGGAGGCGCAAGGTCGGGATCGCTGTTCGTTGGCTGCACAATCCCGGCGATCCGTTGCGTGTCCAGGCAATACATAATGCCCCGGTGTGGGATCAGCGACACATCGCTCAGCACATGAACCTTCAGGCCCACCGCCTCATGCAATGGTACCTCTTCGAGAGAGTCGTCTCGATCAGCAACGGCTGCTGGCCGAGCGAAGCTGCCTTTCTTCAAAACCTCGGCCTGGGTCACGCGATGCCTGTGCAGCAGTGCGTTGGTGGCACGCGGACCAATATCGCTGACCACCAGCGGAGCACGCACAATCGCCTCTGCTCCACCCGCTTTCTGCCGAATACGCACCCCGGTAACGCGCTCCTGCTCTTGCAGGATCTCAACCAC
>JAICIM010000043.1 GCA_025928885.1 Ktedonobacteraceae bacterium
TCGTCTTTTAAGACCGCGAGGATGCCTCATCTTAAAAAGTACGGTTGCAGAAAAAAGCCTTCTGCACCTTGCACCTATTGTAATTGACGAGATTCGTGTCCAGGGATCTCGCTGTGGTCCTTTTGAGCCAGCTCTCCGCGCCCTCAGCCAGAAATTGATCGATGTGCAGCCCTTAATCAGCGCCCGCTACTCGCTGAATGAAGGGTTGGAAGCATTTGAGCATGCTCAGCAAAGAGGCGTGCTAAAGGTTTTGATGAATTTATAATCAATAATATCGTAGTCGCGCGATAAAGTCGCGCATAACATAATAATATATATTTCTTGCAGCATGCACGATAAAGTCGCGCGACTACGATATGTGTGAGCACCCCCGGTTTTTGCGTAATCGCGCGACATCGCTCAAGGTTAATGTTTGAGGGTGGTCGTGGTGGTAGTAGAGGGCGTGCGGATCTCCTCATGATGGATCTGGCCGCCCAGAAAGCCGACGTAGGCGAAGAGACCCGAGTTCAGGAGCAGCACCACAAGAACTAGCGATAAGAGGACTGGCGGCAGTTTTGGCCGTTTGAATGTAAGAATCGCACCAGCAAGCGCGATCAGGCCGCTCACGAACATAAGGATTAACCCGAAACGAGCCATCGTTTCGTGAGAATGGATGATGGCGGTTGAGATATCAGGCAAGCCTCGGACCGCCTCTTGTGCGGGATCGCCCGTGAGATAGGCGGGAACGGTCAGCAGAGCAATACCAACCAGGAACCAGAGCGAGACCTTTTGCAGAGAGGCGTTGCGGCTAATCAGCGCCACAATAAACAGGACCGTGACAAAAAGAGAACCCATAATGGGGAAATGGTTCAGCAAGAGGTGTAAATGCGCACCATTCAGCATTATTCTTTTCTTCCTATTCATTCGTGTTTCTAAGTTTACGAAGATAGGCCCCCTGACGAGAGACCTGTCATAAAGAGGATACGCTCCAATTATTGGAATAAAATGAGAAACCACAAACACAGCCTCTCACTCTTGACTTCTCAGTCATTTGACCATATAATTAGGTAGCCTAATAAATTAGTTGCCAACCTAATTTTTTTTAGAACTGGATAGGATGTTGATTGTTTTCCAATGGCGCGTGAGGTGCTAGATGGATTGTCATGAGAACGAGACGCGAGCAACAGCGCAACGGTTGATGGAAGCGCTGAAACGCTTCAACCGGGTGGCCTGGCACGAGCGATCGTATATGGGTTTTAAACAGAGCGAGATACGTATGCTCTTTTGCGTATCGCGAGGAGATATGAAGGTATCGGAGATTAGTAAGCGCATGCATGTGACATCCCCAACGGTGACGCAGGTGATTAATGGCCTGGAGGCAAACGGGCTGGTCGAGCGCAGTATTGACCCGACGGATAGGCGAGCCGTACGTGTGCAGCTGACCCCGAAGGGCGAGGCTGTCAGACAGAAGGCCGGGGAGGCGCTTTTCTCTTCTTTTAGCGGGTTGATTGAGCATCTGGGGGAAGAGCGCAGCAACGAGTTTGTTGAGTTGTTGACAGATGCGTATGTCTACTTTGCCGAGAAGGAGGCGAGTTTGCACCAGTCTCAATGGAGCGGAGATGAAATAGTATGATACGATTAGCCCGATTTTTACAGCCATACAGGCTTGCCCTGGCAGCTATTGTGCTGCTAGTCTTTTTGCAGGCTCTTTCTGACCTTTACCTGCCGACGCTCATGGCGGATATTATCGATATTGGCGTCGTCAAGGGGAACACCCCGTATATTCTCACTGTCGGTATTTTCATGCTGGGGGTGGCTATCTGCGGGACGCTTTGTTCGATCGGGGCCAGCTATATGTCCTCGCGGGTGGCAACCGGCTTCGGAAAAATTATCCGTGCGAAGCTCTTCTCTCATGTGGAGCGTTTTTCGTTGCACGAGTTCGATAAATTTGGTAGTGCCTCTTTAATTACGCGCACAACCAATGATACAACTCAGGTGCAACAGGTCTATATCATCATTTTGCGCATGATGATCAGCGCTCCGTTGATGGCGGTGGGCGGCATCATCATGGCTGTATCCAAAGATGCCCAGCTATCGCTGGTCCTTGTTGGCGCATTGCCGATCCTGGCGATTGCTATCTGGATTATCACCGGCAACGGCATACCACTGTTTCGGGTGATGCAGAAGAAGCTCGATAAGATCAACCTCATTCTGGATGAGAACCTCACCGGTATGCGTGTGATCCGTTCCCTCAATCGCATCAACCATGAGCAGCAGCGCTTTCAGGATGCCAACGAGGATTTGACCAACGTATCGATCAAGGTAAACCGAATCATGGCGGCGATGTGGCCGACAATGATGCTGATCATGAACGCATCGTCCATTGCGATCGTCTGGTTTGGTGGCCTGCGCGTTGGCGTGAACGATTTACAGATCGGCGACCTGATGGCGTTCCTGCAATACTCCACGCAAATTATGTTCGCAATGTTGATGGTCTCGATGATGTTTGTGATGATCCCACGAGCCTCGGCATCCGCCACCCGCCTTAACGAAGTGCTGGATGTGGTGCCAGCGATGAGCGACGCGGAACAGGTGAAGCATGCCGACGAGAGACGAGGCTACGTCGAGTTCCGCAATGTCACCTTTAGCTATCCCGGTGCAGAGCAACCGGCCATCGAGCACATTTCTTTCGGTGCGCGTCCCGGCGAGATCACGGCCATTATTGGTGGTACAGGCGCTGGTAAATCAACGCTGGTGAATCTGATCCCGCGCTTCTACGATATCGACAGTGGCAGCATCCTGGTGGATGGCGTGGATGTGCGCGAGATGTCCCAGGAGAGCCTGCGGGCGAAGATTGGCCTGGTGCCACAGAAGGCGGTATTGTTCTCGGGGACGGTGGCGGATAACATTCGCTATGGCAAAGAGGATGCGTCCGACGATGACGTAATCCACTCGGCGAATATTGCGCAGGCCAGCGAATTTATCACAGGGATGTCCGACGGCTTTGACTCCGCGATTGCGCAGGGAGGAACGAACGTTTCGGGCGGACAGAAGCAGCGCCTTTCGATTGCTCGTGCGCTCGTCAGGCGACCAGAGATCTACATTTTCGACGATAGCTTTTCAGCGCTCGACTTTAAAACTGATGCCAGATTGCGGGCGGCGCTCAAAGGGGAGATTGCCAATTCCACCGTGTTCATTGTTGCTCAGCGGGTCAGTACAGTGATGGATGCGAATCAAATTATCGTGCTGGATGAGGGCAAGATAGCTGGCATTGGCACACATCGCGAATTGATGCAGTCCAGCAACGTCTATCGTGAAATCGTCTCCTCACAGCTTTCTATGGAGGAAATTGCATGAGTGCCGAACCTGGAGAGAGGAAGAAATTTCAGCGGCAACAGCAGGGCATGGGCTTTGGTGGTCCACGAGGTGGCCCGGTTGGTGGCCTGGCGATGCCAGTGGAGAAGGCCAAAGATTTTAAGGGGACGTTGAGGAGGCTGACTGGCTATCTGCGCCCCTACAAGCTCTCGCTGCTTGCCATTCTGATTACCGCGATGCTCAGCACGATCTTTAACATCGTCAGTCCCAAGATCCTGGGATTGGTGACGACCAAGCTCTATGAGGGCGTTGTGGCGCGACTTCACGGTGTGCCGGGGGCAACATTCGACTTTGGCTACATTGCTCACATTCTGATGACCCTGGCCGTGTTATATGTGATCAGTGCGTTCTTTTTCTATATTCAACAATATATTATGGCTGGTGTGGCGCAAAGAACGGTCTACCAATTGCGCCAGGATGTGTATGAGAAGCTGAATCGCATGCCGTTGAAGTTTTTTGATTCGCGGCCACATGGCGAAATTATGAGCCGCGCCGTCAACGACATGGACAATATCAGCACGACCTTGCAGCAGAGCCTGACGCAGCTGATCACCTCGGCGACCACACTGGTTGGTATCGTCGTGATGATGCTGACGATCAGTCCCATCCTGACGCTGATTATTGTGTTGACCTTCCCACTCAGTGTGCTGGTCACGACGGTGGTGGCGAAGCGCTCACAGGGCCATTTTAAAGATCAGCAACGGGCTTTGGGCATTCTGAATGGTCACGTCGAGGAGATGCTCACGGGCCACAAGATCGTCAAAGCCTTTGGCCTGGAGCAGCGTTCTGTTGCCGAATTTGAAACGATTAATGAAAGTCTCTACAATGCCGGGTGGAAGGCGCAGTTCATTTCAGGCGTCATTATGCCGCTGATGAACTTTATTGGGAATATTGGATATGTCTTTGTGAGCGTGGTTGGTGGCATTATGATTACAAGAGGTATGATTGTAATCGGTGATGTACAGGCGTTTATTCAGTACTCGCGCCAGTTCACGATGCCAATCACCCAGCTTGCCAATATTGCCAATATTATTCAATCGACGATTGCCTCTGCCGAGCGCGTCTTTGAGTTGTTAGACGAAGAGGAAGAGGTGCCGGAGGCGGAGAACGCCAAAATCATTCAGTTGCCGCGTGGCGAGGTTCAGTTCCATGATGTCAAATTTGGCTATAAAGAGGATGTGCCGCTGATCGAGCATATGAATATCGATGTGAAATCGGGGCAGACCATTGCTATTGTTGGTCCGACCGGGGCAGGCAAGACGACACTGGTGAATCTCTTGATGCGCTTCTACGAGCTGAACGGCGGGAAGATCACGATCGATGGCGTGAATATCACGCAGCTTCGGCGTGGAGATTTGCGCACGATGTTTGGCATGGTGTTGCAGGATACCTGGCTCTTCCAGGGGACTATTCGCGATAACATCGCCTATGGTCGCGATGGAGCAACGGAAGAGGAGATCGTGCAGGCGGCGAAAGCGGCCCACGCCGATCACTTCATCCGAACGTTGCCCGATGGCTATAACACGGTGCTGAACGAGGATGCGACAAACATCTCGCAGGGCCAGAAGCAGCTCCTGACCATCGCCCGAACCATTCTGACCGATCCTGCGATCCTGATTCTCGACGAGGCGACCAGCAGCGTCGATACCAGGACCGAGATCCACATTCAGAGGGCGATGAACGATCTGATGCAGGGCCGCACCAGTTTTGTGATCGCGCACCGTCTCTCCACTATCCGCGATGCCGACCTGATCCTGGTAATGAATCATGGCAGCATTATCGAGAAGGGGACGCATGAAGAACTGCTGGCGAAGGGCGGCTTCTACGCCGATCTGTATAACAGCCAGTTCACCAGCCCGGTGCTTGAGCAGGAAGCGATATAATAAAGTTAAAAAGAGGTCAGCAATCTTGCTGGCCTCTTTTTTATGGCAAAGCTGTTCAGTTGGAGTCAGCGTCTGACCAGTTCAGAAGAGCGTGTTGCGCATCCTCTAATGTGAGTGCAGAGCCAACGTTAGCAACCATCTTTTCAAGGATTATTACATCCTTAATTTTAGCGGTTTGTTTTTGGGCCAACTTATTGAGCGTTGGGAAACGAGCCTGAACAATGATAGATAACGTGCTACGTTGAGCTTGTAGACGCGCTTGAAGCTGTTTTTCACGTTCTTCTTCTCGCCCTTCCTCAAGAATATACTGGTACGCAGGAGTATCGCGGAAGATATCTTGAAGCACAATAAACCTCCTCTTAATCCAAGCTTGATTTTCCACATCTTCTTTGTTGAATGCCAACGATGCAAACAACTGAGCAAGAGCGAGTAGCTCTTTTGAAATTGTATCATGCGCGGGAAGGAGGCGTTGAATAACCTCCTCGATCACCTCTCGTTTTGCTCCGCCTGCTGCCAGGGGAACGAGAGGTAATAGTCCCCTCAATCCTTTTGCCAGCAACGTCTCATACGGTATTTCGGCGAGCATGACGACGTGGTAGTTCAGGCGAAGAATCTCTTCGCCATCCGCACTTCTCAGGATGAACGGCGGTTTGGGAACATTCTTGCACGGTTTAAGGTAGATGACATACGAGATAACGGGACAATTATAATGGCGAAAGGCGATGATGAGGTATTCGAGCAGGCGTTGAGCCATAGCTGGCTCTGTTGTACTCTGAAACTCAAAATGCACGAGAACTTGCTCATCGCAAAAGATCGTTTCATGCATGGCGTCGGCCTCTATCTCGAAGCTCTCAAATTTCCCGGACATCTTGCCTGTAAAGAAGGTGCCAGGATGGAGCCAATCCAGAAAATCCTGAGCGCAGATTGCCATCAAACGTCGCATGCCATTATCGTACGGTTTGGGTACCACAAAAAAACTCCCTTGCTACATTAGTCCCCGCATCATAGCATACCTTACTCTTAAAAAGTGTATTCTATATAGACATCTTTAAATATTGAATAAATTGTAATGTATGAAAGAAAGAAAAAAGCCCTACTCTAAGAGAGCACTTTTGACGACGATACCAAATGCCTGAATCAGTACCAGCGCTTGAGCGGAATCGACGATGGTTCCTTGCAATTCGCGGGGACCGGCTCGTAGGCCATCGAGGGTGCTGCTACGGAGATCTGCGCCGGCTAGTTTTGCGCCGGACATCTCGACGTTTTGCAGGTTGCAGCGCACAAAGCTCACGCCGGAGAGGTCCGCGCCCTGGAAGTCGGCGTCGCTCAGGTCACAGTCTTCAAAGCGCACGGCCTTGAAGGTCGAAAAACGAAACTGAGCCAGATTGAGCTTGCACTGCTTGAACAGGACATCCTGAAACCTCGCCTCTATCGCCAGAAAGCCGGTCATACGGCACTCGCTGGCCTCGATTCGATGCAGTCCCACCTCCGGCCAGCGAGCGTTTGCCAGATCGCACTCGCTAAGCCGCACATCGCCGAGTTGCAGGTGTGTAAACGTGGTGCTATTCATGTTGACGCCCTTACATTGCACCTGCTCAAACGTGAGATAGTCGGCGCTCTGGCCCACTAATAGCTCCTGTGAAAGCGTGAGCTGGCTATACTGCTCGTGGTCGCTGAGCGTGGCATCGGGCAGCCTTTGCGTTGTCATCTTCTTCGGAAAGAGCGGCGACTTGATTGCTGGCTGTTTGCTGGTCATGAATAGTATCCTTTGCGAACATATTTTCTTCTATGATAGGGCGTGCTGCAAATGGTGTCAATGTATCAGAGAGCCGATAGCGGAATAGGGACGGTTCTGGCCTGTGTTCTAGTTAGGAGCAAGAGATGCTATTTTGACTGAACTGTTCAAGTGTTACGGAAAGGAAACAGATATGCGAGCTGATATTGTGCCAGGCGCTCATTTTCCCGATTATGAGCTAACCGATCATACGCGAACGCGCCGCCGCCTGAGCGAATTGCAGGGCATCGATCCAATGATCCTGGTGTTGTCGCGCGGGCATTTTTGCCCCAAAGACCATCAGCAACACCTCGAACTGGCGGCCTTCTATCCCAAGATTGCCGTTGCCTATACCCAGATCGTTACCATCGCCACCGACAATATTCTGGAGATCAACGAGTTTCGCTCTGCAGTGGGAGCACAATGGACCTTTCTTTCGGATTCCGGGCGCAAGGTGCAGCAGGATCTGGACATTCAGGAATATACCGATCCGCACCATAATCCGATGATCCCTCATACGATTGTGCTGGAGCCGGGGCTGGTGATCCATAAAATCTACAATGGCTACTGGTTCTGGGGGCGTCCTTCGCCTGAAGAGTTGCGGCAAGATTTGCGCGAGGTGATGCAGAAGACCCGTCCCGATTGGGACCCTGCTGCTCCCGGCTTGCGCGAGAACTGGGAGGGTGATAAGACGCAGCACTATCCCTATAAAGAGCGACGTTAATACATAGCTCTCACATACTATGCATTAACGTCCGGGTTTGCCCTCGCCATGCGAGGGCAACTTTATGCAAAAAATGTGTTATTCCGTCTCAGTTGGCTGCTCGGTCTCCTCCTCCACTTCTGTGGCAGCAGACTCGACCGCTTCAACGTCTTCGGTTTGTTCCTCGTCGTCGTTCATCTCGATCTCGTCCTCTTCGCCCTCGTCGTCAGTGGCGCGTGGCTTTTTGCCATTGGTGGTGGCAACGGCAACGACGGTATCGCCTTCGTTCAGGTTCATCAAATGGACGCCCTGCGTAACGCGGCTAGAGGTTTTGACCAGATTGACATCGGTACGGATCACGACACCGCTGGCCGAGATGATCATCAGATCATTGTCGCGCTCAGTAATGACGCGGGCCGTGGCGACGTTGCCGCTCTTCTCAGTGACGCGCATCGCCATGACGCCGCCGCCGCCGCGACTATGCCGGGGATACTCGCTGATCGGCGTCCGTTTGCCATAGCCATATTCCGAGACTACCAGCAGTGCATCCTCTTCAGGTGCCAGATTGAGCGAGACCAGGATATCGCCCTGGGCCAGCCTGATACCACGCACGCCGCCGCTCGTACGCGAAGCCGAGCGCAGTTCCGCTACCGAGAAGCGGGCAGCACGACCTTGCGCGGTGATCAGCAGCACGTCGTCTTCAGCATGGACCAGTTTGGCACCAATCAGCTCGTCGTCATCTTCCAGCTTCATCGCAATCAACCCGTTGCGGCGCACCACCTCGAACTCATCCATCGGTGTCTTCTTGACCTCGCCCTTCTTGGTGGCGATGATCAGGAAGTCGCGGCTAATCCCTTTGGGGACGGAGACGATGGCCGTGACGCGTTCGCGCTGCTCAATCGAGATCAGATTGATGAGGTGTTCGCCACGCGCGGTGCGGCTGGTGTCAGGCAGTTCGTAGACGCGCAATTGGAAGACGCGGCCCCGATCAGTAAAGAACAGTAGGCTATCGTGGGTGTGGGTCACGAGTAGGTGGCGCACGGCGTCATCTTCGCGGGTCACCATGCCGGTCACGCCACGTCCACCACGGCGTTGAGCGCGATAGGTGCTGGATGGAAGGCGCTTGATATACCCCTTCTCGGTCAGCGTTACGACGGCCTCTTCGTTGGGAATGAGGTCTTCGTCTTTAAAGTCGCTGGCCTCGTCGTCGGCGATTTCTGAGCGCCGGGCATCGCCATACTTTTCCTTTAGTTCGTCCAGATCCTGCTTGATCAGTTTGCGAATCTCGTTGATATCGCCCAGCAGCATCCTATAATAATCGATATGCTGGAGGACATCTCTTAGCTCATCCTCAATCTTCTGTCGCTGCAAGGCTGCCAGGCTCGCCAGGCGCATATCGAGGACCGCTCGTGCCTGCTCTTGCGAGAAGCCAAACTGTTGTTGCAGTTCTTCGGAGAGGCCAGCCGTATCGCGCTGTGAGCGGCGAATCGTGTTGATGATGGCATCCAGATTGTCGAGGGCGATTTTTAAGCCATCCAGGATGTGTTTGCGGGCCTCCGCTTTCGCCAGTTCGTAGCGGGTGCGCCGGGTCAGCACAATTTCGCGGTGATGGATGTAATGCACCAGGAATTTCTTGAGCGTCAATGTCTGAGGCTGGCGCTCCACCAGGGCCAGCATATTCGCATTGAAGGCGCTCTGCATGGCGGTATATTTGTAAAGCGAATTGAGCACGCTTCTGGGATTGGCGTCGCGCTTGAGGTCGATGACCATGCGCATCCCCTCGCGATCCGACTCGTCGCGCACCTCTGCAATGCCATCGACTCTGCGATCACGAGCTAGCTCGGCAATCTTTTTGACCAGTTCGGCCTTGTTGACCTGATAGGGCAGCTCGGTCACGATGATGCTGGAGCGGCCCGATTTGGTCTCCTCGATATTCGTACGAGCGCGAACTACGACGCGGCCCCGTCCGTTGGCGTACATATTGCGAATGCCTTCGCGTCCCTGGATAATGCCGCCAGTGGGGAAGTCGGGACCGCGAATGATGCGTGCCAGCTCTTCAGTTGTCGCTTCAGGCTGATCGATCAGGTAGATGATGCCATTGCACACTTCATTGAGATTGTGAGGGGGAATATTCGTCGCCATACCAACCGCGATGCCAGTTGAGCCATTCAAAAGCAGATTCGGGAGGCGTGCGGGCATAACGGTTGGCTCCGTCGTCTGATTATCATAATTGGGAGCAAAATCAACCGTATCTTTATCGATATCGCGCAAAAGTTCGTCGGCGATGGCGGCCATTTTTGCTTCCGTGTATCTCATGGCAGCTGCCGGGTCGTCGTCTTGCGAACCGAAGTTGCCCTGACCGAGAACCAGGGGATAGCGCATCGACCAGGGCTGAGCCATGCGCACAAGCGTGTCGTAAACCGCTACATCACCATGTGGATGATAACTCTTTAAGACTTCACCAACGGTACCGGCGCACTTGCGAAACTGCTTTGTGGATTGCAGACCCATCTGATCCATAGCATAAAGTACACGACGATGCACCGGTTTCAACCCATCTCGTACATCGGGGAGGGCGCGACTGACGATCACGCTCATCGAATAATCGAGATAGGCCCCGGTCATCTGATCTACAATATCAACGGCTTTTATATTGCCAAGTTCCATAAAAAAACCATCCTCTACCCAGGGTTAGACATAGCCAGAAGGCGATATCAGTTTGAAGTTGCGGTATACATAGCTATTCTGAGGGGGCTTAGAATTTTTGGTCATGCCTACCCCTATAGTATAGCACATTTGGGCCATAGAGACGAGTTTTGGCCCTTTAGTCAGGGTCGTAATGCTACATTCTTAGGTTGGTTTGTTTTGGCAAATTTATGTGTAAATTGATAGATCAGACCTCTATGTTTTGGCGGAAAGCTGTGGTATGATTAAAGGAAGAACGGGATTTAAGGGAGAGACTTATCAGTGCTATTGGCGGCCTTGTAGCTCTTCAAGTAGGGTAAAATCTAATGTAAGAACCGCGCCCCTCCGTTGGACGCACCTGGGATAATAGAAGCATAGGAAAGTGTGTGGCGTGTTCTTCATCTGGTTGGATACACCCCTGCCACTTGAAGAGTTATGTGTGGTTGTCAATAATGCCGTAAGGGAGTGACGAGCGTATGTCTTTGCCATTTACGGAGCAACAATGCTTCTTTGTAGCCATTCTGGCCTTTGTGGTGATTGGCTTCCAACGCGGGTGGCGTCGTGAACTGGTCTCACTGGTTTTTGTGTTGCTGGCCGTCTTCTTGATCCGCCCTGATAGCGGCAGGAGCTTTGGGCAGTTTCTGTCGCGCCTACCATCCGTGTTGTCATATTTGCTGGGTGGGACCACCACATCGCCAAGTCCGACGCCAGAGGCTGTGACCGGCTTTTTAGGCCCGTGGGGGCCGCTGCTGGTGTTTCTGGTGATTGTTGGATTGGGATATTATATCGGTAACAGGGCATTTCCGAAGCCAACAATGCCGCAGGAGCGTTTCGTTGGCATTGTTCCCGCGATTATTTCAGGGGCCTTTATCCTGGCTTACCTGAGCAGTATGTTGCCAAGAAGCAATGGCAACCTCGTGACCGTCGCGGTCCAGGCTCCCGATCCGGCCAATTATGTGCCGGTGATTTTTGCGATTGCGATTGTTTCGCTGGTGGTCGCTCTGGTGGCGGCGCGTGCCAAGAAACCGCCCGCCAAAAAGTAGCCTTGCTAGAGAAATGTATGAGAGAGAGTTGGATAGCGGACGACAATAGCGAGCAAGAAGTAGCTCATGATATCGTAGCTGGTCCTGTTGTATTCTGCACTTTGCTCACGTGTTGAGGTGATCGAATGGCCGAGAAACCCAAGAACAATGCCGCTTCAGCCGATCCCTGGCGCTCTGGCCGCAGCCGTTTCGGCTTTCAGAATTTTCGCCGTGGACGAGATCGTAAGTGGTATTTTTCTGGACAGCAGCAAGATGAAGTAGTTCGTCTGGTGGTGCGCCGCCACTGGTGGTTCCTGGTGCGCCCGGGTTTGCCTTTTATTGCAGCTGTTATAGCCTTTGTTGTAGTGGTATGGCTCTCCACGATCCTACCCGGTAATCCCACCTTCTGGCTCCTCGTCGATGGTCTGCTCTTTCTGGGAATGCTGGCAGCCGGCGCATGGTTCGCCTATAAAGTTCTGATTGCCTGGTGGTTGGAGACCTATATCATTACAAATAAACGCATTGTGAACTCGAAAGGGCTATTGCAACCCACTCGTCAGGCAACCCAACTGGAGAAGATACAACAGGTGGGCCTGGGCGTAGAATCAATGCTCGGCTTTCTGTTTGGCTTTGGCACGATCCATCTCTATCTGACCGGTGGCGACCTCATCATGCGCGATGTGCCGAATCCCAGGCGTGTACGCGATGCCATTCAGGGTCTGACCGATGAGATCAAGTCCAAGAAGCCAAAAGACCCCGAACTCCCTGCTCCCAAAGATCCTATCCTGGCTGGCGTGCTGGATAGTCTGGCGAAGGGCAAACCGGTACCGAAATTGCCAGATGTCGATGCGGATCTGCCACCTCCCCGTCATCTGGATGGCTTTCTCGGGCCGCGTAAAACCTTTGGCGGTTTCCTGAAGATTCCCTGTGATGTGCGTTATACCTCTGGCGAATACACCGTCAAATATATTCAGCGCTCCCAATATGTGCTGTGGAGCAAGCTGGCTGCCCCGGCGCTTTTGCTGCTGGTGGTGCTGCCTGTGGCGCTCTTTACGCCCACTTCGGTCGTGATGGCTGATGCGGTGATGCAGTACTGGTGGTTAGGCTCAGGCATCATCGTGCTTGGCCTGCTGGTGACGATGGCGCTGTTCTACCTGAACTACGTTGATGATGTCTATATCCTGACGAATAGACGCATCATTGATATTAATCGCACGTTCACCTTCTTTTACGAGACCCGTATCGAGACCGAGTACAAGAATGTCCGTGACATCAGAGTGAAGGTTCCTAACGTCCTTGAGCGCTTCCTGGATATTGGCAACCTCTATATCGAAACACCAGGCAGCAGTCCTAACCTCGTTCTTGAGACCGTGGATCATCCCTTTATCCTTCTCGATGTGGTTCAGGGCATCAAGGGCAATAAAGAGAACGCCGATAAGGTGAAAAAGGAGAACGACGAGAAGAAAGAACTGCATAAGTGGTTCAGCACGGTCGTGACGGCGCTGGAAGATACCTCGAAGGGAAGAGGAGTGCCTGATCTTCGCCAGCAAGATTTGCTCTCAGCGATGGCGCAGGCGCAAGAACTTGGGCTGGATATAACAGTAGATGGCGAGGCCACATCAGATACCAATCTGCCTCCTGGTTACGTTGTGAGCCAGGACCCGCTGCCGGGAACGGTCATGGAGAAGGGCAGCAAGATCGAGGTCGTTTTAAGCAAAAGCTCATAATGAGGGATTTAGGGGTATTCCCGCAAGCCCATAAAGGGGAGGCCGGCCAGGCAATTCGTTTAGAATGCTTGACCGGCCTCTCTATTATTGGGCGGATTATGGAGTTAACGCATACCAACGCGGGCCAGTAGAGCGACGCACTCGATATGATATGTTTGTGGGAACATATCGACCGGCTGGGCGGCGACCAGGCGATAGCGGCCACCAGTGCAGAGAGTCGCGATATCACGGGCAAGCGTGCTGGGATCGCAAGAGACGTAGCAGATGGCACGTGGCATGAGCGTTTGCAAGGCTTGCAGCGCTTTGGGGTGGCAGCCAGCACGCGGGGGATCGACCAGGGCGAGATCGATGCGCTCACGACGATAGTGGAGTTGGCTGAGGATACGTTCGAGCGTTCCTTCCAGCGACGTAATATTGTTCTGGTTGTTGAGGGCGGCGCTTGCGCGAGCATCCATCACAGCGCTTGGCTGTGATTCGATAGCGACGACGCGTGCGGCACGCGGCGAGAGGAAGGCCGAGAAGAGGCCAACGCCGCTATACCCATCCAGCACGACATCGGAGCGTTGTGGTTCGAGCATCGCCATCGCTCGCTCAACAAGCACGGCTGTTTGTACGGGGTTCACCTGGAAGAAGGAGTCGGCGGAGACGCGGAAGCGCCGTCCGAGCACCACATCAGTTAAAAATTCCTGTCCTACGAAGACACGTCCATAACGACCACCAACGCGCTCGATAATCACGCCGACGATGCCAGGAGCGATAGTCATCAATTCCTGTGCCAGTTGTTGCGGATTTTCGATCAGGGAGCCGGGGCGGGCCTGCACCGTCAAGAGGGTGGGGACGGCCTTGACGCCAGCGGCCATATAGCCGTTGCTAGCATTGCTCACGGCACCGATGGCGCCGCGAACCGTGAAGCCCTGGATCATCTCGCCGATGGCGTCACCGAAGTACTGGAACAACTTGGCACGGACCAGCTGGTAGACCTGATCAAGTGCGGGATGGAGCAGAGCACATTCGGGCAAATCCTGAACGTCGTGGCTCTCGGTGAGCTTAAAACCAACTTCATTGCCAGGACCAACCGTAAACGAGGCGTAGTTGCGATAGTGCCAGGGGGGAATATTCGGCGGCATACCGATGGTCGGATGAACCAGGGCATCGGGCTGTTTGCCAATGCGCACAAGTAACTGGCGGACAATATGAGCCTTCCAGGTGAGCTGTGCTGGATAGGCGATGTGTTGCCACTGACAACCACTATCGGTGAGCAACGGATAGGCAGGCTCGACACGCTCTGGTGCCGGGCGCAAGATCTCGATTAGATTGGCCCGTGCATGACCTCGGCGTTCCTCAACAATCTCAACACGGACCCGCTCGCCAGGAATCCCTCCAGGGACGAACAGGACACGCCCCTCGTAGCGACCTACGGCATCGCCTCCGTAGGCAAGATCAGTTAATTCAACATCAATGCTCATGTTCACCTCGGCGGTCCACCTACGACATTCCGCGTCGTTGATGTCCGTCACATCTTTCCAGCGTTTCTGCATCAGACAAAACTAAATACGACGTAGCCCCAATGAGAAACATACACAGCAACGAGAACCGATACATTACACATACGCCTTCTACACTTTGATGGAGAAGACGAAACCAAAGGATGAAAAGAGTTACATTGGAAGCGGTTGTTTAGGCTGGCTATAGAGCCGTGTCCCAAAACGGCTCAAGAAGACGGCACCAAGCCCTAGCAAACCCGCTCCAAGAATAACAAGCCAGCCAATGTAGGGGAGAGACCCTGCCAAAACCAAAACTGTCAATCCCACTACTACCTGTAATACACGTGTATTATGCTGCGGAAATACGGTCCGCATAATAAAGTCGCCAATGAGCCAGCCCACAGAAATGGTCCCTAAAGCCCAGGCGGCGATAAGAACGATAGCGACAAGGATTGCTAACGGGATAGGAATAATTAGTGCAACCAGAACGGCAAGAATTGCCGGGGCGAGCAAGATGCTGAGCAGGCCGAGAACGATGCTTCGGCGCAGCTTGTTGCGTGCGGTGGTGCGTACGAGCATAACATGTTCTGGTAAGAGCGATGTCAAAAGTACACCCAGCGCGACCCATGTGATCAGCGACCAGAAGCGGAACTCCAGGCTTCCATCACCCAGAGCCAGTTGGCTCACGGTGTGGGTACAGTCGATGACTGAGCCATGTAACTGTGCTTCTGAGCCATGTAGCCAGCGGCCCCCACAGAGATGAATATCTCCGTTCACATGAGCGCTATCTTGCAATGTGACGTTGCCAGAATAGAGCATCACATTCCCGTCCACATCTCCAGCGATCAAAACGTCTCCGCCAAAGGCAACGACATCACCGACAACCTCACCGCGAATAATCACGGTGCTGCCAAAAGAGGTCAGGTTGCTACAAATCACCTCCCCACTATTAACTACCACTGTACTCCCAAAAGCAGGTTTATGATACGCGCCAGTGCAGGGATTCGGGCCATCATTGGCCAACCGGGTTGCAGCGAGAGTGGGCGATGTTTTCCCGCTCAATAACATTGCTGCGATGAGCCAGAGGCTCGCTAATATACACAGATAACACAGGCGCGAGAAGCGGCGAACGACTTTTACCATACTGGCGCTCCTATCATGATGCCCGGGTTGGCCCAATCATCATGACCTTCACCCTTTACGCTTCCTGCGGATGTCGCATGAGGCGAAGCCACATCCCCATCATCACGACCACCGCGAACGCCATCCCGGATAGCAGCCAGTTGTCGCGCGTAATCAGCGCTACTCCTGTCTGGAGATATTCGGCGGCGATAACCAGGACATCGATCACCCCGGCGAGGGGAGCCAGTGCCTTGATGACTAGATCGGTCTGGATGATGGCTATTGCTAACAACAACAACGGTATACTGCTCAAGGTGAAGAACGTGATGGCGGCAAGGGCCGCACCCGCACTTTTGAATTGGGCAACGCGCGTTTGTTGCTGTTGACGGATATCCTCAAGCTGCTGTGTGATGCGCTGATGCTGTTGAATTGCCAGCATAATCTGATCAGTCGAGACGCTTGTTCGCGCGGGAGGAGTCGATGGACAGAACAGGGCGTCCAGGTGGCTGAGCTGTTCCTGGTACGCACGGCAGGCCGGACATTGCGCAAGATGCTCCTGCAATGCCTCTGCATCTGGCGATTCTGTCTCGCCATCACGCTGAGCGTACAGCTTTTGTTTAGCGTCGCGGCAGCGCATTGATCTGCTCCTCCTTGTTCAACGAGTTTTTCTGCATATAGCGGGCTAGCAGCTCGCGGGCGCGATGCAGACGGGCTTTGACCAGGGCAGGAGTCAGTTTCAAGGCCTGTGCGATCTCCTCATAGGAGAAATCGTACCAGTAGCGCAGCACGATCACAGCGCGATACTTGCTTGGGAGCATCTGCAAGTATTCCTGAATCTCATCCTGCTGCTCGCCCTGTAATGCAGATTGTTCAGGACCAACCCCCACGTCAGGAAGCCATTCCAGAAAAGGTACGTCTTCCAACGGAAGGGCCAGAAAGCGCCTGCGCCTCAGTTGGTCAATTGCTAAATGGGAAGCAATCGAGAGCAGCCAGGTACTGAATTTGTGGACAGGCTTATACGTGCCAAGCTGTGTATAGGCGCGTACAAACGTTTCCTGCGTCACATCTTCAGCTTCTGTTGTATTATTGAGCATCCGGTAGGCAAGATTTTGCACGGCATCTTTATATCGCTCGACAAGTACGGCAAAGATATCCTGATCGCCGTTGACGACAAGCTCAACAATCGCTGCATCACTCATCGATTCGACGACTGCACCCGTCTTTGTCCAGGTGCTGTGCTGCTGTTCCACTGTCGATGTACCTGCACCCGCTGTTGTCACGAGACTCTGGCTACGACGTGTCTTTTTCGCTGGTTTCGCTAGCGATCCAATTCCCCCCAGCATAGTTCCTGCGTTTACTGTTGATTCTAACATGCGTCACCGCTCATTACTTCTTTTATATTTTACCTCATAAGCCACTGTTCAGGGAACCTGATGGTTCGCGCCACAACAATCTCTTGCATTGATCGCTGCAATGTGCCTGAATAGCGTTCTCATAAGAAGATTACAAACAGTATCCTTCACGAATATGTACGAGCAGTGACTAAAAAAGTTGTAATCTTTCGTTGAAGTGTAACACGTTCACCAATCCTGTGGCAAGAGGTAAGTACTTCTGTGAGCCGGACAAGAGATCAATTCTATGAAAAAATTATCATAATTCTCCCTTCTTTGAGCGTAAAAAGATGAAAGGCTGCGCAGAGAATTATGAATAATTATACAGAATATGGCGACAAGAAAAAAGTACGGCGGCGAGCAGTTTTCCCGATAACCGCTCGCCGCCGTACTTCTCACGAGAAGGAGCTAATCACGCGACGTAACCACGAGAAGGAGTATGTTTGCTTGAAAGATGACTAATCCCAGTCTTGATCGTTGTTGTTCTCACCCATCATGCCATCCATATGCGTCGAGGCATTGTGATAGTGAGAATCGTTCCAGTCATAGCTATTGCCGTTGCGTGGGCCGAAGAAGCCGGCCTTTTTCATCACGCCCGGTGCATCGCCCACTTTTTTCAGCAGGGCGGTCTCAAATGCGCGGTTGTTGGCCGGATTCATATTGCCGATGGCGCGGCCAATAGCGCGATGTTCCGCCTCTACGCCGCCAATCTGTGCCGCAATCAGGACCAGATCGGGACGTTTGAGCAGGGCGAACTCGCGGCCCGCTGCAAGATAGGCGGCGACGAAGAGTGCCTCCAACTGCTGCTGGGTTTTGATAAAGCTATCGAAGCGGTGGAAGGTATCCTGACCGAGGGGGAAGCTAAACTTGGTGACCAGCGGCTTCGCGCCTTGCTTGGCCAGGAACTGGCGGTGAATAGCCTCTTCAACCAGGGCAGCCTGAACGTCTTTCTTCGCCGCGTTGTTCAAACCCAGACGGTTGGCGTTGTTGAGCACCTCTGTATAGAAGATAACGGCGAGGGTCTCAGCGGTGATGGCAACGTTGAGGATCGTCTGGATCGAATCAACGTTGTTATCATGCATATATTTATTGTCGTCATCATCTGCTCCGTGAGCGGAGGCCGAGCCTGCATTTGATTGTGAGAGTAAGAATGCTCCACCAGCTGCGCCGCCGGCAGCCGCTAGACCTGCGACACCGACAGCAGTACCTCTGAGGATTGAACGACGTGATGAACGAGATTTGTCCTGTAGATTCATGCTATTACGCACTCCTTTTCTTCAATTCCGCATATATGTATGCAGCCAGATGTTTATTTATGTCAACAGGATAGCTGGCGTTTGCCTTTTACTACGGATGGCCTGTTGTCTGTCTGTCGAGACCATCTCTCCTCCGGCTGTCTTAATCTTCTCATCCAGATAGTGCAGCAGTGGGAGGCCATTAAAGGTCTCATCTTGCTTTCAATTATTGCTCCGTGCAAAAGTTTGCTGCTATACATCCCTGTACATGTATTTACACGTCGATGGGTGTATCTTTTTACCAGTTTTTCCTGAGTATACCGAAAGTCCTGTATAAGGAATATTCACTTGAAATTTCCCCTGTACATCTCTGTACACCGGTTTACACGGCACTGCTTGGAGATATTTACCGACCTTTTGCAAAGCATACCGAAAGTCCCAATCTGTCAGTACTTTTGGCAAGATACCTTTGCGAACTGCTGAGGTTTCCGTGCGTAAATCTGCTCATAGAGGGCGTTAATGGCCGCTGCAATTAGCGTTGTGCAATTTTTGCAGCGGCCATTAATACATTAGGAAAGATGGGTATGATTGTGTAAAAGGTGGCTATTCTACTTCGACAGAGAGGGCAACGGCTCCTCCACCGCCGAGGCACAGCGTTGCCAATCCGCGACCACCGCCACGTTTACGCAACTCATGAATCAAGGTAATCAGCACTCGTGAGCCGCTGGAGCCGATGGGATGTCCCAGGGCAACCGCGCCGCCGTTGACGTTGACCCGCGACCAGTCCCAATCGAGTTCTTTACCGTTGGCGAGTGCCTGCGCGGCAAAGGCTTCATTGACCTCGATCAGATCGAAGTCGGAGAGTTGCTGCCCGGTGCGCTCCAGCAGACGATGGACGGCTCGTGGTGGCGCGGCAAAGATATAGCGCGGTGTAATGGCAGCTGAGGAGTATCCGGTAATGCGGGCCAGCACCGGCAGGTTATGCGTGCGGGCGAACTCCTGATCGACCACCACAGTCGCCGAGGCTCCATCGCTCAGTCCGGGCGCGTTGCCAGCTGTGACCGTTCCACCTTGCTGGAAGACCGGCATCAGCTTTGTCAGAGTGTCCATCGAACTATCGCCCCGGATCGGCTCATCGGTTTCGATGCGTAGCGTCCCTTTTTTCTGCGGAACATCGATAGGAATGATCTCGTCTTTGAAGCGCCCGGCGGCTGTTGCGGCGGCGGCGCGTTGATGGCTTTGCAGCGAGAAGCGATCCTGCTCTTCGCGCGTGACGCCATATTTTTCGGCGATTATTTCGGCCTCGTTGCCCATATGGATATTTTCAAAGGCGCACCAGAGGCCGTCATGTACGACGCTATCGACCAGCTTGCCATCGCCCATGCGGTAGCCAGTGCGAGCTTTGGGCAGCAGATAGGGGGCGTTGCTCATGCTCTCCATGCCGCCCGCGACAAATGCCTGGGCGTCGCCGGCACGAATGGCCTGGGCCGCCAGCATCACGGCTTTGAGGCCGGAGCCACAAACCTTATTGATCGTCACGGCTGGCAGATCGTCGGGAAGACCAGCGTGTAGCGCGGCCTGGCGTGCTGGAGCTTGTCCAATCCCGGCTGATACGACATTACCCATAATCACTTCGTCTAA
>JAICIM010000155.1 GCA_025928885.1 Ktedonobacteraceae bacterium
CGCAAGTCGATCCAGCGCGATAAAGTCGCGCGACTACGAACTATATTCCCAATTTTGAAAGGGACATTTCATCAATGCAGCACGAAACCAGCACAGTGCAGCAAGGATGCTTGTATTTAGAGGTGCATATGGTATCATAAATAGTACGTAGTAAGTGTTGATCAAAGGAGGCTGTTTAATGGCTATAGCAATGGAGAGACAAACTGTGGTGATTCCCGCAAACCGGGTATCGGGACCAAAACAGGGCAACTGGACCTACCATCACTACGCAGCACTTCCCGACGATGGGCAACGCTACGAAATTATTGATGGAGTATTGCTCATGACCCCTGCCCCTGGTATAGCTCACCAGAAAACTGCACAACGCATATTCAGGCTACTGGCCGCACATGTCGAGGATGTCGGGCTTGGACAGGTCTTTATCGCCCCCGTTGATGTTGAATTGTTTCCCAAAGTTGTCGTTCAACCAGATGTCATGGTCGTTTTAAAGGCCAACGAGGGGAAAATCAAGCCGACACGCATCATTGGTGCGCCCGATCTCGTCGTCGAGGTTTCGTCTCCCGCGACCATCGGCTATGATCGGCGGGAGAAACAGGATGCTTACGCGCGTGCTGGCGTTCCCGAATACTGGATCGTCCATCCAGGCGAACAGACAATCGAAGTCCTGACGTTAGAGGGTTGCGCATATGCCTCGCTGGGCATCTTGAGCGGTCAAACTCCATTGCTTTCAAAGATCGTTCCGACAATTGCAGAGGTCGCAGCCGACAAAATTTTTGCATGAACGAGGTACGCGTCCATGTTCAAGCAGGTACAGCAGAAGCAGAGCCAGGAAGAGATTTTTTCAGCGTATAACTGGTGGGACCAGAGCTGTCTCCTCTTTCAGATCACCAACGAGCGCATCGACTATATCGAATCGTGCGTCGATCGCGCCTTTGGTCAACACGCGCTCCGGCAACAGGAGATCTTAGAGGTGGGCTGCGGCGGTGGGCTGATCTGCGAACATCTGGCGCGGCGGGGCGCGGTAGCCGAAGGCATCGATCCCTCAGCAGCGGCGCTGGAATCGGCACGAGAACATATCGAACGCAGCAACCTGGGGCAAAATGTCCATTTTCAGCAGGGCCATGCCGAAACATTGCCATATGCCGATGGCAGCTTCTCCGTAATCGTCTCACTGGATGTGCTGGAGCATGTTCAAGACCTCAACGCCACCATCAAAGAGATATCGCGCGTGCTAGCCCCTGGCGGTATCTTCATTTTCGACACCATCAATCGCACCCTTCTTTCGCGCCTGGCCCTCATCTGGATCGGCGAGCGCTTCTTCCACAAAAGCGGACTCATGCCGGGCCTGCACGACTACCAGCATTTTATCAAGCCACGCGAACTACGCCACGTCCTCGGCGCTCATCGGTTGAAAGTACAGGAGATGTCCGGCTTCATGCCGCGCCTCACCAGAGGCCGCCTCACGCTCGGCCCGGGCTGGTTTAAGGGCGTCTCCTACGTTGGGTATGCGCTCAAAACGCCCCAATAACAACTATTTATGCAGCCACGCCTATAGCTTCAATCAGATGAGTCTATTTTATATATAATTTCTTACTCCTACTTCGTTACCATCCTGAGATTCCCCGCGTTACTATATAGGGGCGCATAGATAGGGATATGGTAGCGTTAAGGCTTCTATTGTCGTTTTATGAGGTATGACAAAGCAGCAAGTCGTACACTTATCACCTGTAAAACCGCCCCCGTATATATGTAGTGAATCGATACTTTTTTAACTTATTGATGAGCTTACAAGCTATGATACTTCTATAAGTAGAGCGACCAGTCTGAGTATCATCGTCCCATTTCAACAAAAAGAAACATTAGCGAACAGGTCCGTTCCACCGTGTAAGAATTATGAAAATATGGAAGAAAAGAGAGGTGAGGGATGAAGACCGAACAGCACGCGCCACGGTCATCAAATGAGGAAGAGATCCCTGTAGTCTCAGCAAACACGAACATTGAGGATGCGGGAGAACAGAAAGCCGCGCACCGCACCATTACCCCCGCGAAATTGCCAACCAATAGTCGTGCAGCTGCCGCGCAGCGCCTGAACGACATTCCCCCGGAACCAGCGCATGGCGTCTATTATGAGGCAGCGCACCGTCAGGAGCATCCGCAAGGGTGGCATTTCAAACGTCATCTCAAGCGCAAAAATCTGCGTTTAAGCAACCTGCGCTATCTGCAAGCCGATCAAAAGGGGACCAGATGGGGGATTATGCCGATCGCGCTCAGTACGCTGGCCGCCATCGTCGTCCTTGCGAGCGTGATGGTAGCGTACACAGCAATAACCGGCGCGACGCAGCAGCGCTACGGGCAGGATGTCACAACGCTCCAGGATATTTTACCGAAAGATAACATCAAACTCTATGATGCAAAAGGTACACTGATCTATCAGGCCGTCGATCAAGGATTGCAAACGACGGTTCCGCTCTCGAAAATCTCAAAAAACCTGCAAAATGCAGAAATTGCCATTGAAGATCAAAACTTCTGGAACAATCCTGGCTATGACATTACTGGTATTGTGCGTGCAACTCTGTCTGATCTCACCACCAAGCAGGTGGTATCAGGTGCCAGCACCATCACCCAGCAGCTCATTAAAAATGCCATCGTGGGCGATCAGGTAACCGCAACGCGTAAACTCCAGGAGATCATCCTGGCTCCCGATGTCACGAGGCGCTACACTAAAGAGCAGATACTGGAAATGTATCTCAATACCATCTATTATGGAGAACAGGCATACGGAGCCAACGCCGCCGCCTTCACCTACTTCAATCTTCACGACACGGCTACACAAACGGCGGCACAACAGCTGGACATCGCACAGGCCGCGATGCTAGCAGGTACTCCCAGTTCGCCGATCGCACGCGATCCCTACCTGTATCCTAAAGCCGCTCAGGCGCGTGTGGCGGAAGTGCTGAAGCAGATGTATCTACAAGGCTACATCACGGCAACTGAGCGAGCCAAAGCACTCGATGAGGTGAAACAGCCCAACTTCTTGAAGCGCGGCACCATTAAAAATACCGCCGCTCCTCATTTCGTCCACTACGCCATCAATGAACTGGCGCAGGAACTGCATGTCAAAGTCAAAGACCTCTCGCGCTCTGGTCTGATCGTCTCAACAACGCTTGATCTGCAATTGCAGAACCAGGTCTTAAAGATTGCGCAGAACCACATTGCCAGTCTGGCAAAGGTCCATAATATGTCAAATGCCGCCGTGGTGATCATCGACCATCGCAACGGCGCGATCCGCACGTTACAGGGCAATATCGATCCCAACAATCCAAACGATGGCGCTTTTGACGTGGCTTCGCAGGGCTTCCGGCAGCCGGGTTCATCCTTCAAGCCCTTCATCTATGCCACCGCCTTCGATCATGGCATCAGCCCCGGAACCCCCGTGCTTGATGGACCACTGACGATTCAAATGTGCTGCGGACTGCCATCCTATACGCCTCAGAACTACGACATGTCGTTTCACGGCCTGATCACGTATCGCTATGCCCTGCAAAACTCGTTCAACATTCCCGCCGTCAAACTGCTGATGCAGACAGGGATTGATCCTGCCATGAAAACGGCGACAGACATGGGCATCACAACGTACGAAGGCACACCCAACTATACCCTCGTGCTCGGCTCTTTGAGCGTTCATCTGCTGGATATGACCGCCGCGTATGGCACATTTGCAACCGGGGGCATCCGCATTCCCCCTCATGCCATCGACACAGTGAAGGACACCACCGGCAAAACCATCTACCACTTCCAGCCCATCGGGAAACGCGTCTTGAGCAAACAGGCGGCGTTTATGATAACGGATGTGTTAAGCGACAATACCTCTCGTAGCTTTGAGTTTGGCAAGTGTAGCGTGTTGTATCTCTACAGCACCACACAGCAGGAGTGTTACGCCGGCAAACCCGGCCCGATCCGTCCGGCAGCTGTGAAAACTGGCACCTCCAACGACTTCCGCGATAACTGGACCGTTGGTTACACCACAGACTATGTGGTCGGCGTCTGGGCGGGCAACAATAACAATGAGGAGATGAAAGATATCACCGGCGTCGATGGCGCTGGGACTATCTGGCATGACTCCATCATGCTGGCAGAAAAGGGAAATCCAATTACTCCGTTCCCGCCTCCACCCAGTGGCGTCGCCAAAAAGACGGTTACCTATCCAGGGATCACCACGACCGATTGGTATAAAACGACGAAATAGTCCTTGACAACACACAGGGAGCGTAAGTTGCAATAACTTGCGCTCCCTTTTCGTTAATAACATCAGTGAATTGAAATACCAAGATGTTCGAGCAACGGACGACTGATTTCAGCCCGATGTTTAATGGGCATGCGTCCGGGCAGGCTGTGCGAATCGGAGCCGGTGCTATACAACAGGTGATGTTTCTGTACATATTCCTCATAAATCCGAATCATATCCTGGCTATGGTAGGGATGATAGACCTCAATACCGTCAATCGGGATCTCGGCGCGTAACTGATCGAGCAACGCCGGATCGTAAAAGGTGAAGCCACTCTCGCGCCGCCCAGGATGGGCGATCAGACTCACGGCCCCGCTCTTATGTGCCGCCTCCACTGCCTCGGCCATATCCGCCATCATCGTGCGGAACCCGGCTTTTGTCATCAGCGAGAGCGCCTCCCGAATGTTGGGCGCATAACCGTGCTCAACCAGCAACGTGGCATTATCGATAGGACGGTAGAGTTCGCCGCCATTCGCCGCCAATATCTCCTGCTGGCGAGGAAATTCATAGCCCTGGCGCAGCAACTCGGCATGCACTTCATGGGTATTCTCTAGCTGAAGGTGTACCACTTTTTGTGTCAGAGGATACAGGTCGTTGTGTTCTGGATCGAAGCCATAACACAACATATGGCCCATCTTCCCATTCCACTCCGTACTGACCTCCACGCCTGCCAGCACCGGCAATCGCTTTTCCGCCGCCAACGCCTGTATGCCTGCAACAGTATCAACGCGGTCATGATCGGTCACCGCAACCAGCGCAAAGCCTTCAGCCACCAGGTAGTCTATCAACTGCTGGGCAGGCCAGCGCCCATCGCTAAAGGTTGTATGCATATGAAGATCGATCGGTGCATCAGGGGAAAGCGCCAGGTCATGCGTTAGAGGTGTCAAAGTACTCTCCTTTATCGAAAAATGCTAAGGAAAAAACTAAGAGAACTGGACATCGCTCTCTGATAGTACCATATTCACCTTCTTCAGTGAAAACCTGGCGTCATGAAACGCATTTATGAGGAAAACTGACCTGAAGAGTAGTTCCCTGCCCGGGCTGGCTGCTGATCTGCCACGATCCTCCCAGACTCTGAACGCGTGCATGCATAATTTGCAAGCCCGCGCCCTGAATGTGCAGTTGCTCCGGCAGGCCACAACCGTTATCCTGTACCGTGATCGCCAGCGCCTCAGCCGACGAGTACACACGAATCGTCACCTGCGTGGCATGGGCATGTTTACGAATATTATTGAGTGCCTCCTGCATAAAACGATAAATACAAACCTCCAATGAGATCGGAATATCCAGCGGATCATCGCACTCATACGTGATCTGCATGCCCTCGCCACGATACTCTTCCAGCAGATTGTGCATGGCAACGGAGAGGCCGTAGCGTGTCAGCTGGAGCGGCACCGAAGACGTAATGCAGTGGCGTAGCTCCACCAGGCTGCCCTGAATGATGCTGGCCGTTTTTTGTAGTTCCGGCAGGGCCTGTTGGGATGATCCTGTATTGAGGAGATGTTGGAGATATTCGAGCTTCAGGAGGGCAAGCGCAAGCTGCTGTGCCACTCCGTCATGCAGGTCACAGGCAATGCGACTACGTTCCAGTTCGACGGCATCTTGAACCGCCACCGCGAGTTGTTGGTTGGTGAGCATGGATCATTTTCCCTTAGCATGTGCAATATTGGTGCTGCTTTTAGCATAGCGAAGAGAAAAAACGCATGGAAACGCTAAGATGCGCTGCTTTTGAAGAATGTGCGGGCGCGATCGATAAGCGCCTGACCACGCTCATGGTCGCCATCGCTATTGCGAGCCAGATAAAAGCGCCCGTATGAGGTTAAAATCAGATGATATTGCAGAGTATCATGGCGTTGTTGTGCCTCGTCTAATGCCCGGGCGAAGAGCTGCTCAGCCTCAGCGAGACGCCCCTGCTCCTGCCAGATACGGGCCTGCACCGGCTTACAGAACACAATCAGCTGTTGATAGTCGCGTTCACGGGCAATCTGCCCGGCTTCATCGAGATACTGTTGAGCGCGTTCGTTGGAGCCAGCGGAGAGATAAGCGACGGCGGCCTGAAGCTGCAAATAGGGATAGACCATTGAGGCAACCTCTGGCTGTTGCAAAATCGCAATCGCCTCACCAATCGTGCTGATGGCCTGCTCCCAATCGTGCCGATACCACGAACAGATGGAGCGGCTCCACAGGACACGCGCCTGTAGATCCTGATCGGAGAGCATATGCGCTATCTCCAGCGCCTTCTCAGCATAGCGCGGCGACTCCTCCCAGCGACCACGCTGCATGGATGTAAAAGAGAGCACGAGATAGGCCCAGCCCTGCGCCCCGACGGCGTTGTGTCGTTTGGCTTTTTCGAGGGTTTCGAGCGCCATCCGCTGACCCTCTTCCGCCTGCCCGAGCTGCATATAGGCCCATGCCGCCGAATAAGTTGCCATCGGCTCCCAACCCGGATTGTGACTCTCGCGACAGGCCTGGGCAGCACGTAAAGCATAGGAGAGCATATCCTGAATGCTCCCGGCCAGCCAGCAATACCAGCTCCTGGCCCACAGCGTCACCACAGAGATAAAGGGATCGTGGCCGCCGATCTGTTCATGTAGCTGCTCGGCCAGTTGGAGCTGCTCACGAGCAATGCGAGTATCGCCAATATTAACCGCCGCCATGCCCCACTGTGCATGCGCTTTGGCGTGCAAACGAATCGAGTCGGGCAACATTTGCAAGCATTCCAGGGCCTGCTGAATCGACGCGATCGCCTCCACCTCCCGGCCCTGCCAGTGCAAAGCAAAAGCGACATCTAGCCGCGTTTCGGCCTCCTTTTCAACATCACCCAGCGAGCGCCAGAGTACACAGGAGGCCAGCCCGGCCTCAATTGCTTTGTCGGGCCGCCCGATATAGAGATACGCCTCTTTCGCCAGATGCTGCAATAACCCTGCTCGTTGCTGGCGATCTTCATCCCCAATCAGTAGCTCCAGCGCCCTCTCCATATGTTCGGCAGCATAGGCAAAAGCATACACCTGAGATGCGTGCTGAGCCGCTTTGAGAAAATAGTCCACGGCTCGTGTGTAGTTTTCCGCCATCTGATAGTGATAGGCCAGCCAACCAGCGTAAGTGTCCAGCGAGGCGGCATGCTGCTCAATGGCCTGAGCAACCTGGCGATGCATTGTGCGTCTACGCAGAGGATTGAGCCACTGATAGAGCACTTCGCGAATCTTATCATGCGTAAAAGCCAGATCGGCCTCCATCTGGCTCACTTTATGAGCAGACTGACCCTTCGCAATACTGAGCGGAGAGAGGATATGCAGGCGAATGGCATCATCGATATGCTCGGCCACGCTCTCTTCAGGCAGCTTACGCGCCGTACACAGCAGCTCTGAGCTAAACTGCCGACCCAGCACAGCGGCCAGGGCCAGCGTCGTACGGCATTCGGGGGAGAGGCGCAACAGCCGCCGCTCGATCAACAAGCGAATACTCTGCGGCAGGGCCAGTTCATCCAGGCTCACCACCGTCTGCCATTGACCATCTACTTTCTTCACCTTGCCTTCGTGCAGCAGCGAGATCAGCGTCTCACCGAGAAAGAAGGGGTTGCCCTCGGTATGCTTATAAATCTCATTGGTGAAGACCTCGCTGATAGGGTGTCCAGCAAGCTCCATCAGCAGCTGCTTGACCGCCTCCTCACTCAGCCGCTTCAAGCGTAGTTCTTCCATCTTACGAAAACGAGCAAGCGAGGTGAGCAGTCCTCTCAGGGCATGGCTTTCATGTACCTCATTTGAGCGATAGAGCAGCATATAGAGCGGGCGGGCAGTGGACGAAAGAGAAGGTACGGGAGCAAGCAGCAAATAATTGAGCAGTTGGACGGTGGCCGTATCGGCCCACTGCAGATCGTCCAGCACAACGACAACGGGGTGTTCGATCGCCAGCATATTGAAAAAGTGAGCGACAGCCGCAAAAAGGTTGCTCCGCTCCAATTCTAGTTCGCCCGGCTCTGCAAGAGGTGCCAGGATTGGTAAGCGATGGCGCAACTCGGGTACGATGCGAGCGAGATGGCTGGCATATATACCGGCCACCGTCTCCTGTTGCATCTCATCGTGTGCTGGCATCCCTTTTTGAGGTGCAGACAGGAAGAGATGACGTAGCTCTTCATCGCTGGTGGTGTGGACAAAGGCAGTCAGCGCCTCGACAAAGGGGTGATAGGGAAGCGAACCGGCCATTTCGTAGCAGCCTCCCCAGAAGACGGCGCCCGCTCGTTGCGCTTCTATCCGGCGTATAAACTCACGGGCGAGGCGCGTCTTACCAATTCCCGGCTCGCCATAGATAACAGCACTCCCACCCGTGCCATTGCGAACCTGAG
The DNA here is from genome assembly GCA_025928885.1 of Ktedonobacteraceae bacterium. Classification (GTDB taxonomy): domain Bacteria; phylum Chloroflexota; class Ktedonobacteria; order Ktedonobacterales; family Ktedonobacteraceae; genus JAICIM01. The sequence continues at coordinate 8,628 of JAICIM010000155.1, forward strand.
CATGCAGGCGTTGTAAGCGCTGCATCTCCTGTTCGCGCTCGACAAGCACGTCTTGCAACAGATCATAGCCAGGCATCTCAAGCAGCGAACTATCTTCCCCTATCTCTTCCACAACATTTTCGACTATCAGCAGCTCCTTGCCTTTAGAGAGGGGGCGAGCGTCATCGCTGCGCGGCACCAGGCTGATCGTTGTGGTCATCTCGAAGGTTCTATCGGGGAGACGACTCAATGCCGGGGCCAGATCAGTGACGATGCGCCCGGCCTGGATAGCATGATAGAGATCCAGGGTTTCCGGCAGAGGTTGGGTGCGCAGCTCGTCTTTCAACGCCTCTTGTAAGAGGTGAAACTGATACAGTGCCTCATTGCGGCGGCCCATACGCGCATAGACAAGCATGAGCAGGCGCTGTGTCTGCTCATCGGTGGAGTCATGCTCAAGCAGTGCCTGGAGATACTCAGAAGCACGCAGCCCCATCTTGCAGGCCACAGCCAGAGTCGCGGCATGTTCTAAGAGCCAGGAGTGCATGCGGCGCAGACGATCTCGTCGCCGCTGGCTCCAATCCTCATATAGATCTTCGGGCAGATAATCTCCCAGATAGAGGTTTAGCACGCGGTCAAACTCGTTTAATAGATCAGGATCACCCGGCGCTGCATTGCCATTCTCTAGAGCGCGGTTGCGTGCCGCCACCTGTAATTGTTTGACGGCGCTTTCAAAACGATCGGCATCGATACCGATGCTCTCGGGGATAAGATGCAGTACATCATGGTCGAGGCTTAAATAGGTGGAGGTGGCACCCCTGGCAAGCTCAGGCTCCAGCGCTCGTCGCAGCAGATACAGCGTCTTGCCGAAAGAGCTTGCAGCCTGCTCATCGGCAGCCGAGGGCCAGAGGATCTCTTGAATTTGCTCACGATGCAAACGGTGTTGTTCTGCCGTAATCAAAAGCTTGAAGAGGTCAACAACTTTACGCCGATTCCAGTTCCCTCCACTCAACAGATCCTGGTGACGACGCACTGCAAAACGGCCAAGTGTCACCACTTCAAGGGATGCAGGAGCTTCTATCATCTTCAACCTCACAATCAGGATCAGGCGTGCTTACAGCCTCATCGACTCCCCATGCGCGTTTACCACAACGAAGCAGCCAGTATTTCTTTTCAAGACCACTGCCCCTGTTGCGTGAACATGATGCCTTTCTGCGGGTATCCGTTTTTAATTATCCATATTAATTACCTCTATGTCAATATGGTGAATAAATGAAAAACTGTTGTACAGATAATTGAGCGAAGTAGCGGTAATCCAGCGGTAACAAAGAGGTAATAGGCAGCCAGTACACTTGCACTAGCCAGAAAAAAACAGATCAGCCAGATGGAGGTATAAGATTATGACCGGCGCCTTTGCTATTTCACCACCGCTCTCCCCGGCCCCCGGGTGGGCGCATCTATTTCTGAACATCGCGGCCCAACCAAACAATCCTCCACGATGCAGACAACATACACTCGTGATCGACCAGCCACAGACGGAAACAGACGCTGTGACGGGGTGGGAACAGGTCAACGATGAGGGTCTGTTACTGAAAATTTCCAATGGCGAGAATATGGCGATGGAGGTATTGTACGAGCGATACGCCCGCTACGCGTATGCGCTGGCCTATCGCATCGTCCACGATTGCTCTACCGCAGAGGACATTGTGCAGGATGCGTTTCTTTCGATATGGAGGAAGGCCGCCTCGTATCAAGAACAATATGGCAGTGTGCGCAGTTGGCTTCAGGCCATTGTTCATCATCGAGCCATCGACTGTGTGCGGGCGACTCACCGCTATCATCAATACACATCTTTAGAAAGGGTCGAAAGAGCCGAAAGAACCGAAAGGGTCGAAAATATCAGCGAACAGACACACGCCTGCATGCCATCCTCAACCATGCAGGCAAGGAAAGTCGAAATATGGGAGGTCGTCTGGCTGGAGGAGCGTAGCGCACTGCTGCACAGCATCCTGGCCCAGCTTCCTCGCGAACAGCGACAGGTGATCGAGCTTGGCTACTTTGGCGGCTATACCCACGCGGAAATTGCCGAACACTGGCACCTGCCGCTGGGTACCGTCAAAGGACGCATGCGCCTGGGTCTGCAAAAAATGAAGTACTTGCTTGCCCAACACGGCATCGAGAACTCAGATTAACAGAATTTTTATTCTTTTTTAAGAAGAAGCATGCAAACTGTGATACCGACCCGCCGTTCGCGCAGCGCAGTTGCTCGCACTCCTGCGGCTCGCCAGGCTACCTCAGTCTCATCAATTGTGCTGAACAAACAGCGGGCTGACCTGTTACATCCTTACTCAAACCCATAGCCTTTTCCACATCAGGTATGAAAGCAACGGCCCGCACTGGCATACACTTTTTCTGCTTTTCCTTGATTTTACTCTCCATACCATCTACAACTATGCCTCAAAACCGCGAACAGAAAGAGAAAGAATCAAACAAAAAGAGACAGGAAGAAACGTTCTATTTGACAATGATACCGTTCGGATAGTATGATAGCTTTCGATGCAGTGCGGATGCACAGCTTCCTTGTTTTTCGTTTTTTTCTATACGGGTAGCAATGGATCGCAGGAAGATGTTCTTGCACCTGGAGAAAGGGAGAGCCTTGCCGCATGGGTGAGCAGTCTCAACAGAGGCGGCGTGCAACCAGGAGTACAGGAGAAGCAGAGCCGCTGAATTTGCCGATAGCGCAGAAAGCTGGGCAGAAAACTGGCAAAACAGGTGCTGGATCTCAAACCGAAGAATATGCATTTGACATAGGGATGGCAGACAACCCGCGCACTCCGACAAGTGTTGTACCCTATTTACAACAGCGTACGACAGGCCCACAGACTCCTCCTCCTGCCGTTCCCCGCCGCCAGAGAACACGAGATCTTTCTTCACGTCAGACACGCACCTTCGAGAAGCCAGTAGCCCCACCACCACCAAAGAAGAAAGCGCAGAAGAACGTTCACTGGCTACTGCCGCTGGGAGTTGGCATGCTGGCAATGCTGGCCCTCTGGCTAATCGGCTCTTCTTGCCTGGCCTGGGGTATTCAGCGTTATAACGATGTCGTGTATGGCAACCCGCGCACCTTCCAGACTGATGCCGTGGTAGCGCATGGCGATAGCCCTGAACATCCCAGCCATTTTATCGCCGTCAACCTGAATCGCCAGGCGATTGTGATCGAATTTAAAGCAGGAGATCCTGCCAAATCGGTGAGCTACGTCGCGCCCGTCTATATCGCAGGCGATGGAGGAG
>JAICIM010000512.1 GCA_025928885.1 Ktedonobacteraceae bacterium
GGGCGCGATACAGTCGCGCGACTACGACAGGTGAAAGGATGGTACAGGTTGGGCGGGCGCGATAAAGTCGCGCAACTACGAATTAAGGGTGACCTTTACCAGAGGGCGAGGAACATGGTCAGCAGGCCGTAGCAAATGAAAGCGCTGCCGAGAAGGACATTCTCGGACGCGTCAGGGATTGTGCCATGCCAGCGCTCGTCCAGGATCATGTAGCTAATCAGTGTGAGTAGCGTGACCAGGCCGCTTACGCCGAACCACCATAGCAGGCGTTGCCCCCAGCGGAAATGGGTCGCGGGATGGCGTATGAGGATTATAGCGAGGACGAAACTGCAAAGCAGCAGGACGGCGAGCAAACTGACAGCCGCCCAGGAGTCGCCGACGAAGCTGTCGAGAGCGCCAAAGCTACCAAGCGCCGCGCTGAATGCGCCGAGCAGAAAGAGCACAATGCTCAGTACTTTACTGCCGATACCCTGTTTTGCCGTTAGTTTCTGCTCTGGACGATAATATGTCTGTTCATTTGATGGATAATAGGCTTGCTCAGCTTGCGGCGTGTTGTCTGAGAGGTAGGGAACCGTGTAAGCCGATGATGCTTCTGTTTGATAGGGATCTGAAGCCGGTGGGGGAGGTGGTGGCATCTGCATACTGGGGACGGTATATTCGCCCTCGCCGCTTGTGGAGGTGGAAGACGTTTTTAAGAGAGATCCACAGCGTTCACAGTACTGGCTGATTGCCTGGTTTGCACCGCCACAGGCAGGACATCTTTGCATGAAAATACTCATCCCCATTTCTCAGTTTTTCAATCAAGCAATCGCTGGTGATAGCGGCTTTCCTGTATTATCCTGCATAGAAGAGTTTTTGTCGATATAGTGTGGTGGCGATGGGCCAAAAGATAAGCAAGCGAGCCAATATCACGGCCCGCTTGTATTTATATGGTAGAAGATCAGTTATTGTTGAAACCCCAGCGTTCGCGCACGCTCCGCTCAAGTGGCGAGAAGATCAGCAGATCGATCAGGGTGCCAACAACGATGATGATCAACATGATGGCGAACACCTGGGCCGTGTCGTTGAGATCGCGCCCGTTTTGCAGCAGCGTTCCCAGGCTTAGTGTTTGATAGATCAGTTCGGCGGCCATCAACGAGCGCCAGGCGAAAGACCAGCCCTGTTTCAGACCGCTGATCACCGCAGGCAGAGCGGCGGGAAGGATAACCTGTGTTGAGAGGGCCAGTCCTTGCGCACCCATATTGCGTGCCGCCTTGAGATAGACCGGGGGCGTATTTTTGACGCCTGCATCGACGCCCAGCGTGATTGAGAAGAGCGCTCCCATGACCACAACAAAGGTCATCGCCTGTTCGCTCAGCCCCAACCAGAGCAGAGCTAGCGGAATCCAGCAGACGCTGGGCAGGGCTTGCAGACCCAGAACCAGCGAACCGAGCGTCTCTTCGACGTAGCGGTTGCGACCAATCAACAGGCCCATCACAACACCCAGGACCAGCGAGATGCCATAGCCAATGGCGAGGCGGCGCAGGCTGGTGAGAATGGCTAGCAAGAACGAGCCGTCGCCAAAGCCGCTGACGAGCTTGCTAATCACGTCGCCGGGGCCGGGCAGCAGGTAGGAGACCCAGAGGCCGCTCTGAGAGAGCAGTTGCCAGATTCCTAACAGGATGACATAAAAGCCAATCTGCCGCGCTATTTTGCCCCACGACCATGTGGTCACTCGTGGAACACCGATATTAATGGCGCGTGCCATGAACCGCCTCCTCCTCAGATGTCTCCATTTCGGAGCGCAACACGTCGAGAATTTCAGCTGACACATCCACCAGATTGTAATCTTCCAGCGAGCGTGGACGGGGCAGGTCGATTTTGAAGTCGCGCACGATGCGTCCGGGGCGTGGAGCAAAGACCACCACACGATCTCCCAGCGCTATCGCCTCGCGGACGTTGTGGGTCACGAACAGGATTGTTTTGCGTGTGCTGGACCAGATCGACTCCAGTTCAGCATGCAGGCGATCGCGCGTGAACGCGTCCAGCGCACCAAATGGCTCATCCATCAAGAGGGCTGCTGGATTGATTGCCAGCGCTCGTGCAATGGCGGCACGCTGGCGCATGCCTCCAGAGAGTTGATGAGGATAGCTGCGCTCAAAGCCGGTCAGGTGGACGGTATCGATGAAGTGGCGGGCCGTCTCTGCACGCTCTTTAGCGGGGACGCCCAGCTGGCGCAGACCAAATTCGACGTTCCCCTGCACATCGAGCCAGGGAAAGAGCGCCGCTTCCTGAAACAGCAAGATGCGGTCGGTGCCAGGACCAGCAACCTTTTTATCATCGGCGTATACGGCCCCGCTGCTGGCCGTTTCCAGACCGGCAATAATGCTCAACAGCGTGGATTTGCCACAACCGCTGGGGCCGAGGAAGCAGACGAGTTCGCCTGCCTCCACCTCCAGATCGACGGGGTGCAGCGCCTCTACCGTCTTCTCGCGACTGACAAAGGTTTTGCTCACGCCTTCAACGCGGATTGAGATGCCTCCGCCATTGTTCGCCTGTGTCGCTGTGCTGGTTTTCTCGTGTGCCAGCGAACCGGCAGTGCGCAGTATGCTCATATGCTTCTCCTCCTCACGATCCAGCGACCGGTGAGAGATTTTTAGCCTTGAGGACTTTGTTCAGAATGGTCAGGTCAAAGATGCTGCTCAGATCTGGCTTGCTCGAACCCAGGAAACCCAGTTCATAGGCGCTGTCAGCAGCTTTAAAGAGCGATTGCGCCAGCGGATCATAGGTGATGTCGAGGTTTTTCAGGGCGCCATCGATCACCGGCGTTGCCAGTGGCTTGCCCGTCAAGGCTTTTAGTTGTGCATTGACCTGGGTCTTGGCCTGATCGCTATTGCTATTGATATATTGAACTGTTTCTACGTGAGCTTGCAGGAACTTCTCTACCAGGTCGGGATGCTGATCCAGAAACTTTTTGCTTGCGACAACGACGGTGGTGGTGAAGGCGTTATTGGGCCAGAGAGTGCGCTCATCAACCAGCACCTGACCTTTGTCTTCAACGATCAGACGCGTTGCCCACGGTTCGGGAACCCAGGCACCATCGATGCTACCCTGTTTAAAGGCTGTCAGGATGTTGGCATTATCTGTCGGGATGATCTGGACCGTTCCACCTTTGTCGGCAGTTTTCAGGCCGTTCTGTTGCAGATAGTGGCGCAGCGAAACGTCCTGCGTGCCGCCGAGTTGTGGCGTCGCCAGTTTTTTGCCATTCAAATCTTTCGCGCTATGAATATTAGCGCCAGGGCGTACAATGAAGAGTGCGCCACCGCTCGATGCTCCTGCGATAATGCGGAGAGCTGCGCCTTTACTTTTGACATAGCCGTTGATGGCAGGATTGGGACCAACGTAGCCGATGTCAATGTCTCCAGCAAATAAGGCTTCGATTTCCGCCGGGCCAGCGTTGAACGTTTTGGTATCGAGTTTCACGTTTGGACCCAACGCCTGCTGAAAGGTGCCACGAGCCACGCCGACGAGCGCGACGGCATGCGTCAGGTTGGGAAAGTAGCCGAGGTGAACGGTAGTTGAAGAACCATTGCTGCCAGAGCTGGCATTGCCACCACAGGCTGTTAATAAAAGCACAATAAGGGCCAGGAGTATAAACAAGGGAAATGCGCGTGAGCGCCGCCGGGCTAATGTCCTCATCAAAATACTACGTCTCCTTGATTGCTGAATGACGAACCGGACGATGAATACGTATCTCCTTTGACCCGTAAGCAAATCTCTGCCTGTTCTGCAACAGTACCATATTTATATCATTCTTTCAAGTTATTTTTATCATCATTTTTTATAATAATATGTATATAAGTTATCTATGCTATTCGTGAAAGTTATTCAATTGGCTGAGGATGAGGAGGCACGCTTGCCAGGCATGATAATCTTTAAAGAAGGAACAGATGGTGCAAGCGGGCAATTTATTGCTGAAAAATAAGAAATTTGCCCACATAGTCCTGGATCTATGATAATGTATAGGCCAGAGGTTGTGTGGCACGAATCATCTGGTTCTGGCCTCATCAGCAAGCACTGATATGGACCCCAGGGTTTGGAGAACAAAGAAAACATATGAATTTGCAGAACTTACGTGTGTTTCTAAAGGTCGCCGAGCTTGAGCATATTACACGCGCATCTGAAGAATTAAATTTGAGCCAGCCTGCCGTCACGAAAACGATTCAGAGCCTTGAACACGAGGCGGGGCTTGAACTGGTTGAGCGGCAAGGTCGCCGGATCGCTCTGACACATGCTGGCCGCGTGCTACAAAGCTATGCTCGTCAAATCTTTGCCCTCGAACGCGAGATGGATGAGGCTTTGTCTGCATTGCGCGACGTAGAAGGCGGTGAGGTGACTCTAGCGGCAAATCGAACGGCAGGGGTCTATCTTTTGCCCTCACTGGTTGCGCGTTTTCGTACAAGCTATCCCCAGGTTGCTTTACGTATTTCGATCATGAACTCTTCTGAGATTGTGCAGGAAATATTAAACTGGTCGCTCGATTTTGGGCTGGTGGAGGGCGATGCATCATCTCTGCCGCCGGGCTTAAAAGTGGAAGTATTTGCGTATGATGAACTGATCCTGGTCGTGGCCCGTAATCATCCCTGGAGCAGTCTGGCTTCGTTACCCCCTTCTGCGCTGAACCAGGAAGGGCTAATTCTGCGCGAAGAGGGAAGTGGGATTCGCGAGGTGATCGAGCAGGGATTTTTGCGGCATGGCGTGCATGTTCGCTCCTTATTTACGCTGACCGACAACGAGGCCGTCAAACAGATGGTGCTGAGCGATGTGGGGGCGGCCATTGTCTCCTCTCTCTCTGTGCAGCGCGAACTGGCGAACGGCGATCTGGTGCAGGTGCCGATAGAGGGTCTGGAACTGCATCCGCAGTTGAGCCTGGTCCAGCGGACCGATAAGCAACTCTCACGGGCGGCCCAGGCGTTCTGCTCGTTTTTGCGCCCCGCGCTTGAGAAAGAAACCGCCTTTCATCGCCTTGCTGTTCAGAATAACGTGAACGTGGAATAAGTGTCGTTCGTGATGCTAATGAGCTTATTCATATAAATATGGTCGTAGCCGCGGGGCGGTAGAGCGCCAGGGGGGGCCGGTGTGAAAGGGGTACCAGCGGCGGGACACTGGCGCGCCTGCGCCGGGGGGGGGGGGGCGTGGCAGATATGGATAATAGTATAATGA
>JAICIM010000392.1 GCA_025928885.1 Ktedonobacteraceae bacterium
AAACGCCCGCACCTGATACGGCGTTTCGGTATGGATCAACAGTTCAAGCATTTCTGCATTGCTCGCATCATCTTCCACGAGCAAAATGGTCTTCACACCGTGCATTGTCCCCTGCATACAGACACCCCCATCGCATAAATACTTATGATCTTATTTCGGCAAATAACGAAATACTAATTCCAGTGGTGACATTGAAAAATGGAAAACTTATTCTTCAAACTGCTCTTCATTATAACATATACAGACGATAAGATCATCTTCTATGACCTTATTTTCACGCCCTCATGCCCACTTTCTAAGCAGAGAAATAGTCCATCTCCTCCGCCGGTAGAATTTCCGGCACATTCCAATACTGGCTCAGGTGTCACATGACTACATTACTTATGAAGAGAAAGAAGTAGAATCGCACCAAATGATGGATATTTGAGGGCAAAGAGGCGGGTAAAAGCTCACAGGAGGGAAGACGGCAAAGGGCAATGTGGGTGATTGCCCTTTGCACAAAGCCTAGCGTTTGATCTTTAACGTGTTAATGAAATTGGCGGCGAGTGCTTCATATGCCTCCGCATAGTACTCTTCGACCCGGCCAGAGTCACACAGTGCAGCCAGCGCTGGATCAATGGGCAGTTGACCAAGCAGAGGAGCGCCAGTCATAGAGACCAGTTCTGTCCCATTGCTGGCACCAAAGATCTCGTACCGCTCACCGTTGGGGGTCTCGAAGTAAGCCATATTTTCAACGACGCCAACGATCACGCCTTTGAGCTGCTGAACCATATTAATACACTTCATCACGATCATTGTGGCCAGCATCTGCGGAGACGAGACGACGACGACGCCATCGACAGGCAGAGCTTGCATAACGGTCATAGGCGCATCAGAAGTGCCAGGAGGCAGGTCCACCAGCAAGTAATCGAGGTCGCCCCAATCGACATCACTGTAGAACTGTTTGATAGCGCTGGAGACCATCGGACCGCGCCAGACAACGGGATCGCTCTCTTTTTCGAGGAACATGTTCATCGACATGACCTTAATCCCGCCTTTACTGCGCAGCGGCTCGATGCCACCACTGGCCGATTTGGTGGGGCTGCCGATTGTGCCAAACATGCGAGCGATGCTCGGACCAGTAATATCACCATCGAGAATGCCCACACGCTGTCCCTGCCGCCGCAAAGATACCGCCAGCAGGCCCGTTACCAGCGATTTTCCCACACCACCTTTTCCGCTCATAATCGCAATCACCTGCTTGATCTTGCGATTGGGGTCTGCGGAAAGAATGTTCAGGGGAATACCTTTGCCAACGGGAGCTTTCTTCGGGGCGACCGAAGGGACCTCGCCATGAATAACCGCATTGAGGTCCGACAGCAATTGATCTCGCTTCTCAGGGGTGAAACGATGGGTGCGTGCGCCACCTGCGATGCTCTCGCGAGCGCCAACGGAGCAGGCTGTACAGGGCAGACCATGCCCGTGAAAGACCTTCACCGTGTTAGGAAATTTTGTCACCACATCATGAATAATCATGTCGGCAGTAATTGTATCCGCCATACCTTATCCTCATGAGCAGCCGTCTCTCTTTTTGCGACTGCTGCCTCCTTTTTATAAAATCCACACAATTAAAGATAATTGTCTTAATTCCGACCTGTGTACTCAGATATTATAGCACACAGCGAAGGGAAGGACCATAGAATCTGCTCGCCGGTCCTTTTTCTTGCCTCCAACCTATCCGTACATTCCCACCAATTGCATGTAGAGAAGTGTTATGCTATGATGGCGACACCTAAGTAAATACGTTCACGCAAATGATAAAGGAAAAAGACGATGGAGGCAGATAACGAGTCCACATACCTGAAACAGGTTCACCTTTTTGCCGGGCTGAGCGATGACGACATCCAGGAGCTGGCAAGCGTTCTCAAGCGCCGCGCATTCCGTTCAGGGGAAGTGATCTTTCATCGTGACGACCCTGGACAGGTATTGTACGTCATCAAAGAAGGTAAAGTCAAAATTTGCCTCATCAGTCCTGATGGTCAGGAAATCTCGCTTGTAGTCTTAGGCAAAGGCGAATGTTTCGGAGAGCTATCGCTCCTGGACGGCATGGGCCGTTCCGCCGACGTAATTGCGTTGGAGCGAGTCGAATGCTATACGCTGCAACGCAGCGATTTTCATAGCGCCATTATGCGCAACCCCAAGATTGCCATCCAGGTGCTAGAGGTGCTTTCCAGGCGCTTACGCAACACCGATCAGCAGGTTGAAGATCTCATCTTCCTTGATGTCTATGGTCGGGTGGCAAAGAAATTATTAGAACTGGCAGGGACGCACGGTGTGCAACAGCCTGGCGGTGGCACGCTAATCGATATGCGCCTCACCCAATCCGAGCTGGCCTCAATGGTGGGAGCGTCGCGCGAAAGCGTCAACAAAGTGCTGGGCTATTTCACCGATAAGAACTTTATCAGTACCGATAAACATCGCGTCACTGTCCATAAACTGAACGATCTGAAACGGCGCATTTATTAGTTCCGGCGTGCTCTGGCCCCTGTGACCTGGACTTTTGGGTTCCCTGTTACCCACCCTCGGGACGGTACGTTCCCAAATTCATCAGAAGTACGCCAGAAAGTACATCGGGAAGATGTCATAGTATTGCTTTGTAAGGAATGAGGTCTTCTTGGAGAAAGTGGTTACATCGCAAAATAACCAGCAAGCAGCACAAGAGAACAATCCCAAACCTCCTGCGACACCTGATCTGACCAGGCAACGGATCTGGGACAGATTCCTGGCCCTGTTTTCCGAACTACGCCCCCGGCAATGGCCCAAAAACTTTGCCGTCTTCGTCGGCCTCATCTTCTCTCAACAACTGTTTAATGTTGCTGCTTTTGAACGCACCCTGCTGGCATTTGTGGCTTTCTGCCTCGCTTCCAGCAGTATCTACTTGCTGAACGATATATTGGACCTGGAAAAAGACAAGCAGCACCCGGTCAAGCGCTTACGACCGTTGGCCTCCGGTCGGCTCCCCATCTCCTGGGCAATCATTGCTATGGGGGTGCTGGTCCTGGCCTGTGCAGCCCTGACGCTCATACTGTTCCAGCTACCGCTCGTCAAACAGGGGGCAGAGGCGGATATCTATGGCTCTCTCGGCGGTGGCAATGTCCTTTTTGCCCTCTCGATTATCGCCTATCTCTTACTCATGGTTCTGTATAGCGTCCGCTTGAAGCATGTCGTGCTGATCGATGTCTTCATCATTGCCAGCGGTTTCGTCCTGCGCACCCTGGGTGGTACGGTTGCCATTCCGGTGCGCGTCTCGCCCTGGCTTTTGATGGTTGCCTGTTTGCTCTCCCTCTTTCTGGCACTGGGGAAACGTCGCAACGAACTGGTGCTGCTGCAAGGTGAGGCCAGCCAGCATCGCCGCATCCTGCAAGAGTATAGCATTCCTATGCTCGATCAAATGATCACTGTTGTCGTTGCGGCGACCGTGATGGCCTATAGCCTCTACACGATTCAAGGATCAACCGGCAACCATCGCCTGCTGATTACTGTCCCCTGCGTCCTATATGGTATATTCCGGTATATGTATCTAGTCTATATGAAAAAAGAGGGGGGAAGTCCCGAAGAGGTCCTACTGCGTGACCGACATATCCTTGCAACCGTCTTGATTTGTGTTATAGCGGTCATCGCTGTTCTCTACCTACTACCTGAGTAAAATGGAGCCTGCAGTTGTTGCTAACGCGTAAAATTCGTTCCGGCATAGCTTTTTCGCTGGTACTGGCCTTTGTAGTCATGACAGGCATTGCCTTCTATGCGGACGTTCCGCGTATGCTCACTGCACTGGCTCATTTCCACTGGGAATATCTGCCACTCATCCTGGGCTTCACCGCCTTCAATTATGGTGGACGCTTTGTGAAGTGGCAGTATTATTTAAAACGGCTACAGATTCGTCTCCCCCTCGGCAAGAGCCTGCTGATCTTTTTATCAGGTCTCTCTATGGCAATTACGCCTGGCAAGGTGGGAGAACTACTCAAGTCTTATTTTCTAAAGCGTGCAACGGGTGTACCTATTAGCCGAACCTCGCCAATCATTGTTGCGGAGCGGCTCACCGATGGGATCGCAATGCTTGGTCTGGCCTCGATGGGGCTGGTACTCTACCGCTTTGGCTGGGAACCGTTACTCGCCCTGCTCGTTATCGGTTTTACAGGTATCGCCCTGATTCAAAACCGAAAACTGTCCCTCGCTCTCTTAGAACGAGGCGAACGCATGCGAGGAATCGCACGGGCCGCACACTGGCTCCGTGCGTTTTACGAAAGTTCTTACATACTCCTGCAATGGCAACCGCTGTTGCTGGCGATCACTATCGGCCTGATCTCCTGGTCGGGAGAATGCGTGGCCCTCTACTTCGTGTATCATGGTCTCGGAGTAGCTGGCAGCCTCGATCTCTTTATCAAGACGATGTTTATTCTGGCCGTCTCATCGCTGATCGGCTCGGCCTCGGGCCTGCCCGGAGGGCTGGGGACCGCCGATGGTAGTATGTTAGGATTGACTCGGCTCCTGGTATCAACGTCGGCTACTTTAGGCGGCGCGGCCACATTGCTGATTCGGCTCTGCACGCTCTGGTTTGGTCTCCTCGTCGGAGTCGGTGCAGTCCTTCTCTTCCGCGCTTTTCACGACGCTGACGCCACGCCAACTGAGGGGGATGATCGGGAGGCGGCAGAGCAGCATGCTCACATCTCGCCCCTGGATGAACGCACGACGGCTCTCACACCGTCGTCGGCAAACACTGGAGAAACAACTGTATGAAAACGTTAATCATTATCCCTACCTATAATGAAAAAGAAAATCTTCCTTCTCTTGTAGAGGCGATTTTCTCGAATGCTCCCGAAACAGATATTCTCATCGTTGATGATAATTCACCCGATGGGACCGGACAACTCGCCGACGATCTCCACGAGCAGGATGCGCGTATCCAGGTCTTGCATCGCGCCGGCAAACTTGGACTTGGCACCGCATATATCGCGGGGTTCAAATACGCAATCGAGCACAAATATGATGCAGCCTTTGAAATGGATGCGGACTTCTCACATGATCCACGCTATTTGCCCGATTTTCTCAGCAAGATACAGGATGCCGATCTGGTAATTGGCTCTCGCTACATTCAAGGCGGCAGCACGGCAAACTGGTCCCTCCTCCGCCGTTTTATCAGCGGTGGCGGCAATCTTTTTGTGCGCTTTATGCTGGGTATACCCATCCAGGACTGCACCGCAGGCTATCGCTGCTATCGACGTGAGGTGCTGGAAAATATCGGTCTGGAAACCGTCCAAACGCAAGGCTATGGCTTCCAGGTGGAGATGGCCTATCGGGTGCTACAACGGGGCTATAGAATCGTGGAGACGCCGATCATCTTTGAGGATAGGCGCGAGGGCAAATCCAAAATGTCCAAGACAATCTTTTTCGAGGCGTTTACCTATGTCCTTCAGACGCGCTTTGGCTCATCTCGCAGCACCCGGGAGGTATCCCACCATCAAGAGGCATCTGCTCCTGCCAGTGATTCGGTGGAACACATCTCATCAGCCGCACAGAAATAAGGCTGCGTGAGGGTATGTATGGCGGAGGGTCTGGCAAATGTCTGCTGCCAGCTTGCCAACCCTATCGCCGACGGCGAGATTTCTTCTTTCCCTGCTTCTTGCCAGGATGAGGACGAATCTCTTCTTCGTCGTCACCCTTATACATTGGATCAATACCGTACATCTTGCGCATGGCCTGTCGATGCATTACCCTCGTCACCATGTCATGTGGCCCCCTGGTCAGCTGCTGGGTTAATAACCCGGTCGTGCGCGTGCTACCTCCCTGCTGCTGGACGTTCTCACAGATCTCCGTGTCATCACTATACATTTCTACACGCCGACCTGTCTGCCGCGCTTGCGTTGCCAGGCGCACGATTACCGCATCAGCCGTCTCGCCATGTTGCGAAAAAATAATCCGAATATGATCTTCATGATATACCTGCTCCCGCTTGCCGTCGCCATCAAAGACCACAATGATCCTATGCTCACTATGACGATAACGATTCTTCAATTGTCGTATTAATAAATCGCGTGCGCTCGCCAGATTTTTGATCTCCAGAGCATGAAACATCATATTATTTTTAATGACATTGTAGCCATCCACCAGAATATCCATAACACCAACCTCTTCAAGCATACAGGAAATGGAACAGGCCCTGCACCTCCATAGCAATGCTCATAACGCAACAGAACCTCAAACAATTCGTTAAAATAGATGTGTAATTAGTTGCCAAAGATACGTTATTTCAGCGCGAATGTCAACGTGAAGGGTATCGGCAATAAATATGTTTATATCTTGAGAAATAAATGCGGCTATAACAAGTAGAACAAGTGCAATCAGTATCATACCCAACAGAAGCATACTAGCCCGTTGAACCGTACCAGCATGCCTCTTCTTTTTCCCCGGCTGCGTCCTCATCTCATCAATCTTGACTGCCGGGATCGTTTGCGTCGTCCCTCTCTTCCCCGGCCTGCTGACCATACTCTGCACAATTGTCGGAATGGGGGCGGTGGCGCGTTGCTCAATCAGTGAACGGTGAAACGTACCGGGAGTGATACAAACAAGAGGTGCAACCGGCAATTGTGCCGTCGCCTCTCGCTCCAACTGCGCGTGCCGCGCTGCGGTAAAGAGCAGCGAACTCAATGGGGCCACCTCGCGACGGAAAGGAAGCTGGCTCTCGCTCCCACAAGCCGCGCAGATACCATGCACATCATCCCAACATTCGGGACAGGCGGGACGGCGGCAGCGAAAACAAAAATGGCA
>JAICIM010000734.1 GCA_025928885.1 Ktedonobacteraceae bacterium
GTTCTATCATCGTGCATTGGACCTGCTGAGTTCGGCCAATCGCGATAGCAAGAGCTTTGCCCAGAAGTACATGGACATCAGCCAGCATTACAAAGGCGTTGGCAAGCTGCCAATGGCTCGCGAATATGCTTTGCGCAGCCTGGCTGTCTATGAGATGCGTGATGAGCAGCGCCTGGTTGGTCTGACCCATCAGCGGCTCGGCAAAGCGCTGGAGAAGCAGAACAACCTTGAAAATGCTGAGCAGGAGTATCGGCAGGCCATCTCCATTGAGCGCGAACTCAATGACGAGGTATCGGCATCGTTGTGCCATACCAGCCTGGCAGAGTTGTTGCTCAAGCGTGGTCAAACGGCTGAGGCGGAGCAGGAGGCGCAGGAGGCTCTCTCCTTCGCACGTTCTAGCAACGATCCCCAGACACAGGGCCAGGCCTTGATTGCTCTGGCGCAGATTTACCACCAGAACGGCGATTTTGCTTCCGCAGATTCGCTCTTTACGCAGGCTCTGGAGCTACTTGATGCTTCACAGGCTCACGAAATTGCAGCCAGCGCCTATTTCCGCTTCGCCAATCTGCTCGAAGAGCGCGGAGAGGTTCAGCGCAGCTTAAGCGCCATTAAAAAGGCGTACGAGCATCAGCGGTTGGGCAAACGCGGCGATCTCGAATAAGAACAGCATAACAAAAGACTGAAAAGGGGTCAGGGAACGGGTCTCTCGTTCTCCGATCCCTTTTTCTTATGCTCAGATATTTATTGCGTCCAGCGCGTATTCCTTGTACAATGCAGAAGATAGATTTTTTTGTGATATGTAGAATTGTTTTCACAAACCAATCAATACGCACCACTAGTATATATTGTTTGTGGGCATCACGGAGGATTTCCCGCATGCCATTTACTGCACATGACTTGAGGTATCAGCCAGAGCAGAGCTATCCGCAATTGTATGCCTATCTGCATCGCAATGCCCAGCGGTTCCTGGGCGCTCTCAAATATGATGCATTTGAGGTGGATACAGTGATCGGGCATGTAGTAGAGCAGCTGGTGCGCCTCGGTCTGTTTGGCGGAGGCGACAGGACAGCGCTTTCTGCCCTGGACCATCTCACTGATGCACAATTTTATGCCTTTCTTAGCCGTAGCGTCCGCAATAAGGCCATAGACCGCCTGCGCAAGCGTCGTTTGCAAGTCAATAGTGCCGCAGAGCTGGAGTATCCCGACGAAGAGGGAGGAGATGATGATCCTCTGGAGGGCGCGGTCGAATCGCTCTGGGGGGAGACGCCATTCGCCACACCAGAAGCGATCACGATCCAGCTTGTGTCACAAAACGAGTTACGCAATGTTTTAAAACACTGTATCTCTGTGTTGAAGGCCGCTCCCAACCAGTTGCAAGCCGTCTTGATGGAGTTGAATGAATTGGGGGCCGACGAATTATTAGGAACTATTACGGAAGAACTTCATCTTGTTGAGACCTCCTCTGCCGACCACAATCCTCACATGAGCCAGCATAAGGACCATGCTCATCGCAAATTGCGCCATTGTCTCCAACAACAAAGTTCAAATTTGACGGTTGCCGTTGCTTTGCGTTTGACAGAGTGTACGACACATACAACTGGCACCAATGACTATACAGTGGATATCTCAACCCTGACACAGGAGCATATGCCAGAAGATGAGGTACGGTCGGGGTTGAAGGCGCTGACAGCCGAGGGCTTCCTGCATTGGCAAGGTGAGGATGTTGTGAGCCTCACCAGCGCCCAGAGAAGGCGTCTGTTGCGTTTTTATCGGGAAGAGTAAGCAGATATTGCCACTCCGCTCACCAGTTTCCTGGCGGTGATCGGAGGCAGCAGTAAGCTCCTGGAGGAGACAGATTATGAACGATGCAATCCTGCCTGGTGGACCGACCGAGCCGAGCGACGAGCAAGTACGACTGGCCCACTGGCTACAACAAATACTCCATATAGCTCCACACGAAAAGAGCAAGACCACGCCATCCGGCCAGGGTGAACATCAGTTGGAATTGATGCTGGATAGCGACTACCACCTCCATTTCTATCAGCAGTTGCCCGACTTCATCATGGCCCTGCTCTCGCATGATCCCCAGGCGACGATTCGTTATGCTCCCTTACTCTATCATCTGGCCGGCTGCGATGAATGCCACCACGCTTACCTTGATCTCTACGATTCGCTGCGAGAGGCAGTCTATCCCGAAGGGACGCGCCCTTTACTTGGTCAGGGAACACGCACATTGGAGGCGACACCTCAACGGATGCTCGGCCATCTCTGTCAGACGCTGATCAGTCAGGCCGAAGCTATCTTGCTCCAGGCCCGCCGCGACCATCGCGACGAGGAGAGCGCGGCGCGTGCGCTCCTGCAACTGGCCCTGCAAATCAGCGCCCGCATCAATCAGGGCAACATTCGCCGCTATGCCTTGCATGATCTGGTGCGCGTGGCTACGCTTTCTGACCATTCTGAGCCACCCCGGGAGGATGACCCGCAGGTCTACGCCTATACACCAGCAACGGCGGGCGCAGGGGCGCGGCGGGGCAAAAAGATTGTTCGTCGCGCAGAAATGTTGACGCGCTATTCTCATCAAGAATTGCCCGTGATCCATTTGCAGGCGCGTGCTCTGAGCGGGACCATCAGGCAGCAGGGAGAGATGTTAGAACTGCATCTTCAGGATCTCGACTCGTCATTGCGCGGACATCCTGTGATCGTTTCTGTGCCGCTTGGCTCTTTGATCGAACCGATCCGCTGGATTGGTGGCAATCCCCGCGCGATTCGTAGCTCGACAATGGTGGATGCCTCCGGGACAGTGACTATTCCTCTGGGGCAGACCGA
>JAICIM010000748.1 GCA_025928885.1 Ktedonobacteraceae bacterium
AAATTGCCGGTGTGGCTATAGAGCGACGAGGCTGCATTGACGCTGCTGGCGTTTCCGGCCAGGGCGTAGACGCTGGCAATGATGGGCGAAGAGACGCTGGTGCCGCCAAAGACCAGCCAGCCACCGACGTTACCATACGTGTCATAAACCGAAACGCCGGTATTTGGATCAGCAATCGCTGATACGTCGGCCACTGTACGTCGGCTACAGCCGCTATCGGTCTGCCAGGTCGGCTTCGAGATATAGCCGCTACAGCCGCTACCAGCACCACTCCAGGCCGTCTCGGTCCAGCCACGCGTGTTGCTGCTCCGGCTCAGCGAGGTGCCGCCAACGGCCACGACCGTTTTATACGCTGCCGGAACTTCAACGCCGTAACTGCCATCGCCGGAGCTGGCGGTAATGACAACGCCTGAGTGGTTGTAGTAAGAAGCGTAGCTGCTCTCGCCGCTCGACTCGCTCCCACCATAACTATTGCTCACCGCGTTTGCTCCCAGCGAGACAGCGGTATTGACCGCCGTTCCCAGGCTGGCAAAGGATGCTGACGATGATTCAACTAATAAGATATGACAGTTGGGACAGATGGCGCTGACCATATCCAGATCGAGCGAGATCTCTTCTGCCCAACCGGTATTGCTGCTGGGATAG
Source organism: Ktedonobacteraceae bacterium (assembly GCA_025928885.1). Classification (GTDB taxonomy): domain Bacteria; phylum Chloroflexota; class Ktedonobacteria; order Ktedonobacterales; family Ktedonobacteraceae; genus JAICIM01. The sequence goes on from JAICIM010000748.1 coordinate 646, forward strand.
CTGGTCCCGCCGCTCTGGTTGACCTTTTTGAAGCAGCCATTAGCCGTGGTGCAGGCTGGCAGGCCGAACTGTGCGCGGTAAACAGCCAGATCTGATTCGGCGTTGGGATCGTTATATGCGTCCACGATCGCGACCGTTTGCCCGCTGCCAGCGCTGGAAGAGGGTAGCTTGTACGCAGATTGCAGGTCGGATGGGTTTAAGCCGCCCGGAGCACTTGCGTTGGGCGTCACTTCCTGGTTAGTCGCAGCATTAGTCGTACTGTCGAGCTGAATTGCGGAACAGCGTGCAAAATTAAACGTGACGGCGCTACAGACGCGATGAGAACGGAAGATCGGCGTATGCTGTTGAGCAAAAGCCGGTATAGATGCGCCTAGCAGGCCAAAAGATATGAGGAATGCTAAGCAAAAAGCGGAGGTGAAAAAACGTCTCAAGTGTTTTCCCTTTCTTTTTAATCAACATGACAACTGCTCATATTCTCAACCTGTAGAAAGGTGGAGAGACCTCATATGAGCTGGTTGCACTGCGAAAGAATAACAGGAAAATGAGAAAACTGGCATAGAGGCGTATGGAAATGCGAGATGACATCCATGCCCAAAGAGTAATACATCCCTGTCAGCACAATCGAGAGCAAATACTAAATTGTCCCGGAGTCATCATTTCATCGTTTAAATGCGACTCTACAATAAAGTATGGCACCTTGCTCCTAAGAAGAATTATAAGCATAAACGCGCAAATGTCAATACTTACCAGTAATTTTGGTGAAGAGCGAAAGAATACGTTTGCTATCTGCTCGAATCCTGAGATAAGATGAAAGGGACGAAAATATCTTGTTCTGGTTCTTGTTTTGTTCAAGGAAAGAAGGAATAGTAGTCATGGAAACACGGCAGTTAGGGAACAGTGATTTACAGATTACCCCGCTCGGTTTTGGGACGTTTGCGTTGGGCGGTGAAGGCTGGGCGGCCTCCTGGGGACCACAGGATGATGATGCATCGGTTGCTACCATTCAGCGGTCGCTCGATTTGGGGATGAACTGGATTGATACAGCGGCTATCTACGGTGTGGGCCATGCTGAAGAGGTGGTGGCGCGGGCTGTGAAGGGACGTTCGTCGCGACCATATATATTTACCAAATGCTCACGTATCGCCAATCCTGATGGCACGATTCGCGGCGTGCTGAAGGCAGATTCGATCAGGCGCGAGCTTGAGGATAGTTTGCGGCGTTTGCAGGTGGATGTGATCGATCTCTATCAAATTCACTGGCCCAATCCTGACGAAGATATCGAAGAGGGCTGGACGACGCTGGCCCAGCTCAAAGCGGAGGGGAAGGTGCGTCATATTGGCGTCTCCAACTTCAACGCCGATCAGCTGCGCCGTGTGCAGGCGATTGCCCCGGTTACATCGTTGCAGCCGCCCTATTCGCTGAACCGACGCGAGATTGAGAAGGATGTGCTGGACTTCTGCCTGCAGAACAATATCGGCGTCATTGTCTACTCTCCAATGGCCTCCGGTCTGCTCACCGGCAAATGGACGACCGAGCGCGTGAAGAGCCTGCCCGCGTCGGATTGGCGTTCCCGCAGCCCCGAGTTTCAGGAGCCGCGCTTCTCGCGCAATCTTGAGCTGGCAAAGCTGTTGCAGAACATCGGCGAACGGCACAATCAAAACGCCGGTGTGGTGGCGCTTGCCTGGACGCTGCGTCATCCCGCCGTTACAGGCGCGATCGTTGGTGGCCGTCATCCTGAGCAGGTGAACGAGATCATCGGGGCCGGTGATTTCAGGCTCAATCAGGAGGAGCTGGCAGAGATTGAGCGCTTTGTGCAGGAGCATCCGTAGGCTTGTATTGAGAGGGGAGAGCGTCTGCGAGGGCGTTCTCTCAGGATGTAGGTTGTAGCGGCGCGACTGTATCGCGCCTGGTGGCCCTTTATGGATGGTGAACCCAGGCGCGATAC
>JAICIM010000169.1 GCA_025928885.1 Ktedonobacteraceae bacterium
ATATGCTAGCCTCTCTCTTCGTATTAGCAGATGGTGTCACCATTAAGTTTGGTGATAACGTGTGGTCCTTTGGTCTCAATTTCATCCTTTACCTGGTCATTGCTGCTGTCGTTGGCTTGATAGCTGAATATATCGTAGGTTGGCGTCTCCCGTTAGGCATTATTGGTGCGATCATTGCCGCGCTGATCGGGATCTGGTTGATGACACAGGTCATCGTCATTACTGGCATAGGTGATTGGGTTTTGTTTGGCGTTCCCATCATTCGAGCGCTGATCGGAGCCATTCTCTTTACAGCTCTCTGGCATCTCCTGACCTTCGGGTTAACGCGCCGTCGCTATCGCCGCGCCACCGTATAAAAAGGAGGAACACATTTGCCACAGAAGAAGCCATTGAAAGGCGTCAGTGATAAAGAAGAGCGTCAGTACGAGCATATTAAAGATTCGGCTGAAAAAAGTGGTCGCTATGGTGACCGGGCCGAGGAAGTGGCCGCTCGTACGGTGATGAAACAGCACAAAGAAAAGCATCATAAGAAGGGACAGTAGGAGTGCAGGGTGTAGGAACAGACAAGGGCGCTGGTTGCCGGAGAAGTGCAACCAGCGCCCTTATTTAAAGCAACTGAAGCGGGACTGAAAGGAGTTAACGTTCTACTTTAATAACCCCAACCGCTCCCTTACTGGCATTGGCGAAAGAGTGCGTCACGAACGGATACGAGCCAGCATCCGGGACCGTCAATTCCACAACGACACCGCCACCGGGAGGAATTGTCACCGTCTGGTTGCCAACCATATGATTTGCCGGGTTGCCATCGACGTAGACATCGCTAAAAATTGCACCAATCACGTGGAAAGCCGAGAATTGTGTTGGCCCTGCATTCATCAGGAAGAGGCGGATACGCTGACCGACCTTCGCCTTCAAGGGGGCATCTTGATATTGCGAAGCGTAACCGTTGAAGACCACGTAGTCAGGGATACCATTCATCATTTTGGTAGGATCAACGCTATAGGTGCCATCCGGGCCTTTTGTCGTATAAAATTCGCTTTGCGTCAGTGAGTACTCTTGAGCAGGCGTCCACCCATTGGCAGGATCAACGATGATGGTTCCATACATGCCATTGGCCATGTGATAGATCACCGTTGGCGTACCACAGTGGTACATAAAGACGCCAGGATAGTTCGCCTTCCAGGTAAATGTAAACGATTTGCCAACTCCGATCGACTGGTAGTTCACGTTCCAGGGCGTTTGCGCCGCGTGGAAATCAATGGAGTGCGCCATCGTTCCTTCATTGACAAGTGTTGTATGGACTGTCTGTCCCTGGCGGACACGCAACACTGGTCCCGGCACTGTGCCATTAAAGGTCCAGGCATGATACACGATCCCCGGACTAATAGTGATCAGTTCATCCTTCATAACGAGTTTGATATTGGCCTCGTTCCCGGCAAGAGCAGCGGGCGGCACAGCATTATAGGTCTGATGCTTGGTATTAGCTGTAGACGCCGACGAGCTTGTGCTACTGGTGCCAGACATGTCCATATTTCCCATGCCTGCATTGCTGCTAGACGTATTCGTCGTGTTTGAACTGGTTGCCTGTGAGCCAGATGAGGAACTGCTGGTTGTCGAGCCGATGTTGGCTAAAACAACGCCTAACATCACCAGGAGCGATACGATGGTCAGCGAGACACATGTAATAAACCAGCCATTGCCGCGTGAGCGATGTGAGGGACTTGCCTTGTAGCCATTCGTAGCAGGAAGGGTTGCCGCAGGAGAAACCTTCTTTGAAACTTTGACTTCTTCAGTTCGGGTAGCCAGCTGCTCCTCACGCACAACGGCTTCTTTGGGTTGAGCAGCGGGTTGGATAATAGTCTGTTGATCCTCTGTGGGACGATTCCTCACCTGGGTCATAAGCTGGCCTCCTTATTGCGATATGAATACGTGATTGCTTCAAGATAAAAACATCGTTAAAAATAGAATATCTGTAACTCATCTCAACCCGATCACGTATGCACAATGCAGTATCACAAAATAAGCACAGAGCAAACGTCTACTTTTGAGAAGTATCTCTGATGGTAGAGATTTTCGTGATATACTGTTAAACAGGCAGCAGAACGAGTTACTATCTTTACCCGACATTCAAAATTGTATTTTCTGAAGTTTTTTCCAGAATGATACCCAGGGCCTTGTGCGGTCTGGGAAGCAAACAGGCAGACATTGAATGAACGGCTATATGTATGCAGCCCCATCAACTAAGGAAGCAGGTACACAATGCTCAATGCAGTTTCGCTGAATGTGATCAATAATTCAAAGTTCACGCAGAATTTCATCAAACCGCGCTATGATTCCTACTGCTTTGCCAATCTTCCCGCCACCATCACCTTCCTCTTCACGGGGCAAAAGCAAGATCAGATCCTTCCTCGCGATGTTTTCGGCAACCTCCCTACCCGCTACAATAAGGTTATTTTCTTTTTCATCGATGCCTTCGGCTGGAATTTTTACGATCGCTACGCCGGCAAATATAATTTTTTAAAAACCATCCTCACGCATGGCATGATCTCTAAGATGACCTCTCAATTCCCGTCCACAACCGCTGCCCACGTCACCTGCATCCACACCGGCCTGAACGTTGGTCAGGCAGGGGTCTATGAGTGGAACTACTACGAGCCGCTGGTGGATGAGATGATCTCGCCCCTGCTCTTCTCTTATGCTGGAGATAAGATCAGCAGAGATACGCTCAAACGTTCATCGATTCCACCGGCAGATTTTTTCCCGCAACAGACCTTCTACCATACATTACAGGCACATGGCGTTAGCTCACATATTTTTCAGTATCAGGCATACTCCTCATCCACCTATTCAGATATCGTTTTTCGAGGAGCAACCGTTCATCCTTATCGCAGCCTGTCCGATGCCTTTATGCGGCTGGCCGAACTGGTACGCACGCCGACGGCATCTCCGTCCTACTATTTTCTCTATTTTGATCGCATCGATCGGGAATGCCACAATCACGGCCCTTATGCACGTCAGTCGGTCGAGATTCTCGATTATTTTTCGTCGATGATGGAGCAATTTCTACGCAATGTGCGCGGGAAAGCGCCCAACACCTTATTGATGATGAGCGCCGATCATGGGCAGGTCGCGGTCAATCCTCGCACAACCTACTATCTCAATCAACAAATGCCGGAACTTGTACGCTATATGAAAACCAATCAGCATGGACGCCCCCTTGTTCCGGCTGGCTCGCCACGCGATATGTTCCTGCATATTAAAGATGAGCACATCGACGAAGTGATTGGTAAATTGCGGCAGTGCCTGGTTGGACGTGCAGAGGTGTATACGACGAAAGAGCTGCTGGCGCAAAACTTCTTTGGCTTACAAGCACCATCGCCCACGTTTCTCGCCAGAGTGGGCAACGTGGTTATTCTCCCTCACAAATATGAGACGGTGTGGTGGTATGAAGAGGATCGCTTTGAAATGCACTTCCAGGGACATCATGGCGGACTGACCCCCGAGGAGATGGAGATCCCGCTACTCCTGTTACCCTTATAGCGCTTTTATATCTTTTTGGCCAGGAAACGCAGATACAACACGCGACGTATCCAATCAACGCATCGTGGCAAGACAAGCGCACAGAGAACCGTTACCCAGAGAACCAGCGCTGTTGAGAGCAACCGTCCGAACAGCAGCGCACCGAGCCAGCCCACACAGCAAGCGACAACTGCGCCCAGTACAGGCAACCAGACCCGGGCCAGAGACCGCCACGAAGAGGGAACACATTGCGCCAACCAGCCCAGACCACCTATGAGCAGACCGATCACCAACCAGAGCAGGAAAAGAAACAACATATAACTCACCTTTCCTGGCTTACTACGAGGCCAGTTGCAAGACGCGATATGTCACGCTAAAGAGGCGAGAGCCATCGCCGAGGATCTGCGCCAGATCCAGATGTGACTTTACTTCGACATGCTCAAAGATATGAAACTCTACATAGTCGTGCTCGTGATGGAGCCGCGTCAGGGCAGCCGCAAAGTCGCGCGACTCGGTGAAGGGCAGAAAGGCGTCGTTGCGATCGTGCAACAGAAAGATGGGGGCGCGAATTTCGCCAATCACGCGACTGGGCGAGAGCGCAACCAGTTCTGCGTGGACAGCTGGAGGCAGCGCGGCCATATTAACATCCACCCTGTCCGGTTCGCTCCCGATGAGCAGTTGATAGGCGGCACGCGCTCCCGATGAAAGGTGAGCAATCTCCTGTGACGAGAGCGGTTTACCGCCAGGAGCGAAGACGGCGCGGATGCGATATTGCTCATCAAAGGGGAGCTGATCTGTGATCACATTCGCCAGCACCTCTAACGAGTACGCCACGGGATGCCAGGGTTCCAGCTTGCCATCAACCAGCACAGCACGACGACCAACGGCTTCGATGGCGCTCTCCGTATTGAAATAGCCACCAAAGGCCGCCACATACGCCACGTTATCGCGAATACGAGGATCGGCAGCGGCAAAGCAGGCTAACGGCACTCCAGCACTGAAGGCCATCATACCCAGACGTTGCCCCGTCAGACCAGGCTGATGCGCCAGCAGTTGAAAAGCCTGCACTACGCCATCGCTATCCGCCGCCGCGACTTCATTGTTGAGCAAGGTATCGGTCGTCATATACATCGCGATAATCCCAGACTGCGCTAAGGATTGAGCAAGGTTAATAAGTTGCGCCTCCCCGCGTTGATCGCCCACTCCCGGCAGAATGAGAACGCCGCTACGAGCGTGGGCCAGCAAGGGAACGGGCGTCGTGGGAGCATAAATGTCGAGGTAAACGGTGCCATTCTGCGAGAGAATGGTCGTTTGCGTATGTTGCACGGGATCACCCAGCACTTTTAGCGGCTCAGGCTCGGAACCTGTGATCAGCGAGGGCAACAGGAGCGTCGTGCGCACAAAGGCGCGTCCCCAGGGCAGCACTGAGCAGGCAAACCCGCAGAGCAGCAGCACAATTAGCACGCAACGTGCCGCGCCGACTGTAAACCGGTGCTTTTGTTTGCTCTGTTGATGTGAAGCGATGGCAGGCTGTGCCGCCTCATCTTTTTCTGTTGAAGTCGTATCGTCTGGTGCAGAGACTATCGATGACGGCTCTTCTGGTTCGCCGTGAAACATGCTGATCCTCCCGAAACACAGCTTGCTTGTACTCTTTAAGACAAGTATATGCCAGCCTGAGAGAGAGAATGAGTGTCAACTGACCCATTTTCCGCTGTACGAAAGGGACCTATCAGCGCTGAAGGCGATCTTGTTGCCGGGCCAGCGCGAGGGCCACCAGCTGCCGATGAGTGGAGAGCAAGCCGTCTGGCAACTGATCTGGTGGAAAAAATCGGGCTTCGATCACTTCTTTCGGATCAAGCTGCAACTCGCCGCCAAGCAGTCGCCCAAGAAAGCTTGCCTCAATGCGCAACTTATAGCCGCTCACCATTTGCAACAAAGCCCCGGTTTCAACTGCATAACCCGTCTCTTCCCGTACCTCGCGGCGCAGCGTATCTTCCAACGTTTCGCCGCTATTAGCATAACCACCGGGCAAGCCCCATGATCCCTCGCGCCAATAGCGATGCCTCAGCAACAATATCTGACCTTGATCGTTAAAAATAACGCCATTGACCCCAACGATAAACTTATGATGAAAAAACCACAGGACATACCATTGCCATCGCCCGCGCATCGTGCGCCATATCTTCGCCAGCAAATACGCCATACGCACGCCCCTTGATTCAGAGAGATGAGAGCAACAAGCTGCTTCTCTCTCTAGATTACGAGTTTTTACGGGCAAACGCAAGCGAAACAGTGGAATAACGACCTAGATAGAAGTTTTTCGCCTCTATTTTAATTGTCCTCTCATTGCCTACATCTATCATACAAGTAAATATCTTAATATTTCCATAAAATATATCTCCTATACTACAAAGACTAACGCTCGACCTTGCCAATAGCAACACGATTAGCAGTAACAAATGATCGTGATTCGCGCCCTGAACTGAGATTCTTTCTGGTTTGAGTAATCAGACCAGCATCATGCCGACGAGAGGAGAACCTATGGCGATGCACATACACTGCACAAGCGAGATTGCACAACTACGCCAACAAATGGAACGCGAGTGCGAAGCGATGCATTTAGCGTTGAAAGGTACAGCAATGGTGGCCCGACATGATATTATCTCTCACCGACATAGAACGCTGGACGACTACCAGGGACAGTTAGAGCAGTTTGTGGGCTATCAACAGGCGCTGCAAATCTCATTGGAAATCTACGATCAGGCCACAGCACGTCATCAGCCAGGCAGCCCCTAACTCTTCTGATAGGCAAGAAAAAAAGATACTTCACCAGGGAACTGTTGGGAGTAACTGGCTTTCTAAGGGAGTGAAGTATCTCTATCCAGTATAGTGATTGATCCAAACAGGCAATACTCTCTATTTCCTCCATTCGTAGCCGCACGACTTTATCGCGCATGGCCCACCATCCACAAATGGGCCACCAGCGCGATAAAGTCGCGCAACTACGAAATAAGAAGATCGCTCACAGTTGTATCGAAATGAGAAGATCACTCACAGCTGTATATAATAGAGTGGTTCTATTCATGTTGTATACAGGAGGTTTTTACTATGTCCCTTGAACAGGCTACGCACCAGCAACCGCGCTTGAGCGAACGTTTGCGCGAAGGCATTCTTCCATTCTGGGATCGCCATCTGGAGCATCCATTTGTGGTTGCGCTGGGCGATGGTACGCTACCCCAGGCAAACTTTGAGTTTTATATCCGTCAGGATGCCCTCTTCCTCGACGAGCTGACCAAAACCTTTGGCTACGCCGCGACCAAGAGCAGCGATCGCGACGAAATGGAGCAATTTGGCAGGCTGCTCTTGAATACGATTCAAGTAGAGTTATCGCTGCATCAACAATATGGGAAACGCTTCGGGCTAACCCCAGCTGAGATGGCCGCGACCCGCATGGCCCCTACCAACTACGCCTACACGCGCCATCTGCTCTTCATCGCCGCCACCGGCACATTGCCAGAGTTGCTCACGGCCATTCTTCCCTGCGCCTGGATCTACGCCAATGTTGGCAACCATTTTACCAGCCAGAATCTGCCTCTCGTTCCTAACCATCCCTACGCCGATTGGCTCGCAACCTATGCCTCACCCGATTTTGATGCGGTCGGCATCTGGCTGCGCGAGCGCCTTGACGCCCACGCCCTCCACATTAGTTCCAACGAGGAGGCACGGCTACATGATATCTTTTTGACCAGCACACGCTACGAGTGGCTCTTCTGGGAGATGGCCTGGAAGCAAGAAGCGTGGCCTGACTGAGACAGGGCAATCTCAACATCTGGCAACCGGCTCACGAAATGTGGTACAAAACGGTAGAGAGACATTAGCTCTTTATTCACAGTAGACTAAGGAGAACCGGATGCGGGCTATCGCTATCTTCCCCGAAGAGAAATCCATCAAGTTAATCGAGCATGAAGCACCCCACATTACGTCGCCCACGCAAGTGAAATTACGCATGCTGGAGGTCGGTGTGTGCGGTACAGATAAGGAGATCTGCACCTTCAAATTTGGTGCGCCGCCACCCGACTATAACTATCTCGTGATGGGACATGAGGCGGTGGGAGAGGTCGTCGAGGTTGGCGCTGGGGTCCAGACATTGAAGCCTGGCGACCTCGTGGTGCCAACGGTGCGCCGCCCATGTCATGATCCCAGTTGCCGCGCCTGTGCCGTTGCCAGACAGGACTTTTGCTATACCGGCGCATATACCGAGTATGGCATCAAAGCTCAGCATGGCTATATGACGGAATTTGTGGTCGATGATGAGCAATATATGCATCTGGTTCCACAGGAGCTACGCGGTGTAGCAGTATTAACTGAGCCGCTGACGATCGCGGAGAAAGCGCTTTTGCAGGTCTGGGCCATGCAGCAGCGTCTCCCCTGGCAAATGCCTGATGCGCCAGCAGACCAGCCGGGCAAAGGCTTAAAAGCGGTTGTGCTGGGTGCCGGACCAATCAGCCTGCTCGGCAGCATGGCCTTGATTGTGGCAGGTTTTGACACCTACGTCTATTCGCGCTCAGTGCCACCTCATCCCAAAGCAGAACTCGCCGAAGCCATCGGAGCCACCTATATTTCGAGTCAGACCACTCCGGTCGCAGCAATGGTTAAACAGGTCGGCAACATCGATCTGGTCTACGAAGGTCTGGGAGGATCGGCGCTGCCTTTTGAAGTCATGAACTACCTGGGCAGAAACGCCATCTTTGCCTTTACTGGCGTGCCAGCCTTCACCACATCAACGCAGACAACCGACCGACTCATGTCGCGACTGGTAGGAATGAATCAGGTTGTCTTTGGGACGGTCAACGCTGGCAACGACGCCTTCGCCGCCGCTATCCGCGATCTATCCGTATTTACTCAGCGCTGGCCCGATGTTGTGCAATCGCTGATTAGCAAGCGCGTCCCGATGGAAAACGCCCCGGACGCGCTGCTTGGCAAATATGGTGGCATCAAAACCGTCGTGACCATCTCCGGGTAACACACCCTGCATTTTCTTCACGCAAGAAGCCATGCCCAGCTGAACCCGATCGGTCAGGGCATGGCTGCTTTGCATCCTGTTCTCCTTGCATCACGTATTTACCTTAACAACAGGTTGCAACGAGAGGTTTGCAGGAAGTGAGGAAAATACATGCAGCAATCAACAACGTTCAATAGTAAGCAAGATTCAGGGAATCTTCCATCCAATGAGAGCAGACAGCTTATTCATCCGCCGCGCCCCTGGGAACTCGCGGTCTGGTGTGTTGGCCTGGTCCTGTTCATCATCCTGGCCGTCTTTGTACACGGGCATCCCGCCCCATTATCCCTGGAATTAGGGGTCACAAAAATGCTTCAGGGATCACATCCCAACCCCTGCGTCTATGCTCAATTGCCACACACGCCTATCAATAGCCTGATCGATTTCGTCAGCAGTTTAAACAACACGATTCCTTCCATCGTTTCGCTCGCCATCGCCGCTATCATTTTACTCATCTTTCGCCTATGGCGGCAGGCCATCTTTCTTGTCGCTATTGTTGGCGCTGGTACAGGATTGTTTATACTTTTAGGCGATATCGTTGGTCGTCCACGTCCTGATGTGAAATACGGCATCTGCGTGCATGATCTCATCCCCTATCATAGCTTCCCCTCGGGTCACGTCATCCACGATGTCGTTTTTGCTGGATTTTTATTCTACATTAGTGTCATTCCCCCCGTCAGCACGTGGCGCTACCGCTGGATACTGTTCCCGCTTCAAGGGCTTGCTCTCCTGGATATGCTCCTGATCGGCTTATCCCGCCTGTATGCTGGCGAACACTGGTTACTCGATGTTACCGGAGCTTACCTGACTGGTCTCCTCTGTCTGTTCTTCTTCATTTTTGTCTACCGTTGGGCGAGCAAGCGACTAGTAAAAAAGTCATAATCTACCATTGTAAAAATTTGTAAACAATGGATACTCTGTCAAGTCGCGTCTAGTGCGATCTGAGGGCTATACAGGTGGGGGCTTTCAGGGACATTTCTACCCTGTCAACCCCTCATCACCCAACCATTACCTTTACTAATATCGTACATTGTTGTACAATGCACACACAATGTTTTCTTGTGTATTCTTTTGTGCGGCTCTTGCTTTGCTTACTTGCAATGAATTTAAGAATGGAGTGGAGTAGAAATGAGTGATCTACTAACAGTATCAGAAGTGGCTCGGATTTTGCGCGTGGACGACACAACCGTGCGCCGTTGGGTAAAGCAGGGAGCGTTGGAGGCCGTTGTGCTCCCACACGTAAATGCAAGACAGGCATATCGCATCAAACGCGATACGTTGGACCGGGTGCTTGGCGACAGCAGCCTGCTGCAACAACAGACAGCAGAATAATAACTCTATTCGTCAAATAGACAACCACCAATGATACAGGGGGAGGGGTATTTATCCAGCATGCTGTGGAGGTAGTCTGGTATACACAATGACGCGTTGCTTCTCCGATAATGAGGCGGCCCATACCGCCAATGATAAGATTAAAAGAGAGGCCAGGAGTGATATCCAGGCATGAAGAATACGCTATCACAATAACACTGTATCATATTTTGTACGAATATTGACATTCTGCTTGTTCAAAGTTGCTAACCGACTGCGCACAGAAGAATGGTTAGCACAAAAAGAGAGCATATTATCCACGTCGGATAGTATGCTCCCTTTCATAGAAAAGATATTTATGTCGTAAAGAGAGGCTCAGGAATTTCGTCAGGTACAATTACCTTCAATGCGCCTGCCGCAACAGAGAAAGTTGTGGGAGGGAAACCGCGCTGGGCGGTATACCCGGCTGGATCACCGTCAACCTGAATCGCGACCGGCACAGTGGTATGGACCTTGATCTCTCGCGACGCCTCGTAACGGACCCATTGTTGCCGCTTCTTCCGACCAAACAAGAAATCGGCAAAGACCAGGATACGGCCAAAGGCATTTTGACTGCGCACCACACAAACATCAAGCAACCCATCATCGCACTTCGCCTGCCAGGTAAATTTGATCGCCCCGGCATACAGCTGCGTATTGCCAAAGACGATCTGGAGGGCGCGAACGCGTTTTGCACGTCCCTTCTGCTGTAAAAATACCTGGAAATTGGGATAGCCAAGTCCCAGCCAAGTCCCCATCAAAATATAGCCCAGGACGCCAAAGCGCTTGATCGGCTTGTGCTCAACGGCATGAGTGACTTCGGCGTCGAAACCAATTGTCGCCATCAAAAGAAAATAGCGGTCATTGACCTTCCCAAGATCAATTCGCCTCGTTTGCCCATGCATCAACACTTCGCGTGCCTGTGTATTATCCAGCGGAATGCCGGTTTCACGCGCCCAAACATTAACGGTGCCACCGGGCAAGACTCCCAGCGCCGTCTCGCTACCCGCCAGCTCTTGAATTACCTCGTTGATTGTGCCATCGCCGCCTACCGCAACAACAACATCTAATCGCTGTTCGACCGCCTCACGAGTTAGCCTGCCTGCATCGCCCTGGCCCTCTGTGAGCTTCAACTCGACATCCCAGCCATGTTCACGCAAATGGGTGATCGTCTCCTCTATCTGCGCCTTATTCTGCGTATAGCTGCCAGCAGTCGGATTGGCAATCAAGATCGCGCTGGTCTTTTGCCGCGCATCAAGCAAACGCCGCTCCTGTATATCTTCTTCTTGCATCTATTACTTCCTTTTTCAATTCCGTCTACTACTGATACGAAATGGAAGGGGTAAACATTGACAGATCTGATATATAAAATGTTCCTTGCAAATCCGGGAACGGAATGTCGTGGGGGGGGGGGGGGGGGGGGGGGGCGGGGTTGGGAATGCTAAAGGGAGCCCCCCACCCGGAGAGCGACCACCAGCCCACCCACCCCCCAGCGGGGGGATAAAAGAAAA
>JAICIM010000205.1 GCA_025928885.1 Ktedonobacteraceae bacterium
AGTGATGCCGCACACGCAACCGATCTGAGCGACCTCTTCAGGACCTTCCCGACACCAGCGAAAAAATAAGATCATTTGACTCATTTTTTGTATAAATCGTAGAATACAGACGGTTGTGTATCAATGGAAAGGATCACGCATATGGACAACGAACAGTTCTTTGATATGTTCTCTCGTCTGCAGGTCTACGATCTCGAACAGCCGCGCTATGCGGGCGCTCCCATCCATCCCTCCCACGTCCCCGGCTTTATTTACACACTGCATCGCCACCATGAAGCGGGAACGGGCGAGGCGCGTAGCAGCGCTTCGGGCATTATGTACGCCGCCGAACACTCCGGCACCCATATTGACGCGCTTTGCCACCAGGCCGAGGATCTCACTTTGCACGGTGGCCGCGAGATTACGCCGAAGCTGCAAACCTCGACAGGGTTTACCGAACTGGGTGTAGAGACGATTGCGCCGATCAGGAGCCGGGGCGTGCTGCTCGACATCGCTGGCTATCGGGGCGTCGAGTGGATCGATAGCGATCACCCCATCACGCAGGCCGATCTGGAGAGGGCAAGTCGTCAGCAAGGGACCGCTATTCGTCGCGGCGATGTAGTGCTGGTGCGCACCGGCAACGGGGGACGCTGGCAAGATCCGACGGGCTACCTCAAAGCGGGCGGCGTCGAGGGCGCGGCCTCTCAGTGGCTGGCCGAGCAGCAGGTGCAAGCGGTGGGGGCCGACAACATGGCCTGGGATTCGTTGGGAACGGTTGATCCGACCCTCAACGTCTCCCTACCCGGCCACCTCATCCTGCTGGTGCGGAACGGCATCTACATTATCGAAAATCTCTTCCTGGAAGATCTGGCACGCGATCGGATCTATGAGTTTCTCTTCGTCTGCCTGCCGCTCAAGATGCGAGGCGCGACCGGCTCACCCGTCCGTCCCATCGCCTTTGCGCCCAATCCCTGAACAGGTAGAAAGCGCAAGATTCGAGAAGTTTTTTCATGGCCAGCGCGTTATGCTGAAAAAAGAACAAACGTTCTCGATTCGTTGTCAACGAATACTTTATAAGGAAGCGCAAAAGAAGATGGGCTTGATTTAGCCTATTTGTTGAGAGCATCGCATTGCACGAAAATGATAAATACTTTTCGTGCAATGCGATGCTCTCGTTTTATTGGCTTTTTCGCGCGTTGCGCTTATACCAGCGCTCGGCGACGCGCAGAAACCGCACACCTTGCAGCACCACGGCCAGAGCATCCTCAGTGGTATGCTCCTGCCCGAAATACTCATATACAAGTTTATAGAACGTACGAATCTCCTTCCCCAACGACTCATACGGCTCGATCAGGGCGATGGCCTCCTCTTTGGGCAGCTTCCAGATCGCAAACGGCTGCTCATTGCGCAGAGAAAGCACGCTATAATACGCAGGCCATACATCTGTACATATAAAGCGAGCGGCACGCTTAAGTTTACCGTTCCCATGTGATAAGAGGTTGTGCGAGGCATCACAAATTGCAGTCGGGATATGCTCCATTGTGTTGTGGCAGCGGAAAACCAACTCTGCCTCCGTCGCTTCAGCTATTGGCAGGGTTCCATATAGGAGATGATAGGTGCCAGGAACGGGGCCGACCCAGTGTTCGCGCCGGGCAAGGGGCAGCGGGGCAGGCGGGAATGCATAGGTCTGAATATACTGAAATTGGCCTGTATCAATAGTAGAGAGCTTGCGCTGAATGGCAGCCGCTACGTCGAGGCGCAATGCACCATAGATATCAAAGGCCGTACGCTCCAGATACACCTGCAAATCAATATCGCTACAGCCAGGGATCGCCCCACCTTTATATGCTGAACCATGAATCAACAGAGCAAGCAGCCACGGCTCCGTCTGCTTATATACGATTTCAGATGCAGCCAATACAATAGGACGTACAACGGGAGACAATGGAGTCACATCAAACATGCAATCAGCTCCTCTAGCAATAGTTTTTCCAATATCAGACAACTTATTCCGCAACGCAGACAACTTGCTATACATTATTTCACGTAGAGAAAAGCTCAATAATTATGGCATCAGCCACAACAAGGGAAACGGAAATAGTATATCACAACGGCAGTAAAAATTTTACACGGGACTTTCAGGAAGCAAGCGGTATGCAGCAATCTTTCAGACACACTAAAAGCGCTCCCATCTGGGGAGCGCCTTATAAACTCTGCTGTGAAGATGCGGCATCAGGATGAGAAGAACAAGTTCCCTTTCGGGGTCAGGCGTGGACAGCGAGGACGGGCCGCACATGTCCAGGCTCCAGCACTTCGTAGTAGCGCAACTGGTACGAGCGGAGGATATGTTTCCCTTCAGGATGGCAGGTCGTGCGATAAGCAGTTTTTTCACTGATACGCTCTTGTAACAACAAATAATGTTTTATCCCGCATTGCCTGTCCGCAAAGCAGATCCAGTATGCTCCATCTGGCTCCTGCTCCACGCTTGCCAGGCGAAAGGCAGCCAGATCGGTACGCTCCGTCTGTACGCGCAACAGGTAGTCAGCGGCCTGCACGATAGGGGGATAGCAGGAACGGCCACGATATCTGTTGAGATAGAGCTGAGATGCCTTGCAGGTGGCGATGATCGCGCCGACCTCAGAGACGGCCACGCGGCCATAATAGATGCCGTAGGGGAAGCAAATGACGTTGGCCGCAAATTTATCGCCGCCCACATGCGAGCTTTGCCAGGTATACTCGCCCGCCAGCCGCTCAAATTCGTGATAGACCGGCATACCAAACTTCGCACAGCATGCATCGTGCTTGCCATGCGTGCAGACCAGGAAGAGCGGAGCCTGATAGCGATACGGCTCGTAGCACTGCGCACCGGCCCGCAGCGCAGCAAGGTTCAGCGTCAGCAGATCTTCGTAGCATGCAAACTGAAAACGATAGATCGCCTGCCGCTGCTCCAGCGTCATCACAAAGAAAACGGTAATCTCGTCACTTTTGCGGCTAGTATGTTTAATAAAACGTGTTTGCGTATTATGCAGCTTTATTTGTTCGATCCAGTCTTTCACCTCAGAGGGTAAATAACTGCTTTCTATCTCGCTGCGTTCCCATACCGCTGTATATTCTATTAAAAGCCAGCTATCTGCCCGCGTTGCCGTCCCGATAAAGGGATCGGCGGTCTCGCGTGCAAGCTGCGAGCAAAATTGTCGTTCGACCATATGAGAAACCCCACAAAAAAAAAATACACCCGGATAAGGTATTCTTGCCCCTTATGCAAACATATTGCAATGGAAAAGGGAAATACATATATCTTACCCCCGTAGTCGGATATTAGCACGACCTAATACAATCCGTCAAGAGTCTTTGCCAGAAAGAACGGTATCCGGTCACAATGGGTAGCCGCGTCTTATTACTGCTGCTTCAGACGCTATTGTTAGTATAGAAATGTTACCAAAACCAGCACCCGGCGCGGCACTCCTGGCAGCGACATCGCTTGATTGTATCATCATTACATAACTGAACGGTTGCTAGGAAGTAGAACTGTTGGAAAAGTATGATATTAAATAATTATAAATATTGCCGTTAAGTTCACCTAAACCTTATGAAGTAGGGATAGAAATTAATAAAATTGAGGGACGAATTTTTTTTGCTGTTGACGTTTAAGTTAGGACGGGCTGATAAAATCTGCAACGGAGTGGCTTTTCAACCAACCTGGCAGGAATGATGAGGAATCCAGAACGACATGTATTGCATGCATAGCTGGACAATTATTATGATGAAAGGAGAACTGCTCATGAAATTGCTGGTCGTGGATAATGATCGAAGCATGGTTGAAATGTTGACGGCCTGGTTGAAAATGCTGGGATACCAGGTTTATCCAGCATTCACAGGGGAGCAGGCCAGAGAGAGGTGGCTAGAGCATCAGCCCGATATCGTCATTTTAGAGAGTACGTTACCAGATGTGGATGCGCTGGCACTGTGCCGTGACCTGCGCAACCAGCATGATGCATTGGTGCTGGCGATGGCAATGGATAGGGATGCATTGCACGAGGTGAACTGTCTGGAAGGTGGGGCAGATGACTACCTGCGCAAGCCTTTTTTCCCGGATCAATTGCTTGCACATATTCACGCAATGACGCGGCGCACCCGTTCGACCGTCAAGTTACCTCCATCCTCTTCGATTCAGGTGGGGGCTATCTGCGTTGACCCGATGCGGAATACGGTCAACGTACGCGGCAAAACGGTGCGGCTGACGCCCACCGAGGGCAAGCTGATGAGCCTGCTGGCGAGCAATGCCAACGGAGTCTGCACGACGGGCCAGATTGTTTCCTACGTATGGGGGTTTAGCAACGAGGGGGATACTGTCCTGATAAAGACTCATATTTACCATCTGCGCCAGAAAATTGAGCCTGACCCGACCACTCCGCGCTACCTGCTGACTGTCCCAGGCATTGGATATACACTGGTTCGTTGCTTTGATGAAAAATCCGAAGAGCCGTTTGAGGAGGTTGGACACTCGCTACGCATTGTGGGGCAATAACTGTTTTGTATTTGTAGAGAGTAGCAGGCGTATTTGTAGATAATGTTTGTAGATAGAGTTGTATTTCTCGTATTATTGTTCACGGTTGTGCTTGCCGTGGCCGGGGGGGATAAGCCGGTCACGGCAAAAAGGAGAGGAGTTCGCCTACTTCCTCTGTGCAACCGAGCGCTCGATCGAGGCGGCAACCCGCACGGCAGATGCCCGCGCTCCCACCACGAAGCGATAGAACGGTCCCGCGCTCCGCGCCGCCGAAAATCCCACAAAATGCAGCCCCGGCACGCTGCTCTCAAAGGAGCTGTTGAGGATCGGGGCGTCCATGTAGGTCTCAACGGCGGCCAGCAACGAGGGGACGAGCATCGGTAACCGCTTGATATCGGCCCGATAGCCGGTCGCCAGCAGCACATGATCGGCCTCAAGCACTGTTTTGTCGGAGAGCTGCAACCGGACCCCGCGCTCCGTCTCTTCCACCTTCTCCACGCGCTGCCGCTCATGCACCGACACCTTCCCAACGACGCGATCTTTCAGCCACCAGGCACCGGCGGGACCGTGAAATGTTGCCAGCATGCGATCTTTTGTAGAGCGCGGAAAGTTATAGAACATATATGGAAGATGCTCCATAGCCCAGTTCATCCAGCCGTAACCGAGGCCCACCTTTGGCGAACGCATTTGCCTGATAATAAAGGGAACAGCGGTATTTTCGGGTGGGAGCCAGTACAACGGGCTGCGAGATACCACCTCAACCTCTCCACCGCTCTCATGCAACAGCGCCGCCGTCTCCAACGCGCTCTGACCGCCGCCAATAATTACCACCCGCTTGCCCGCAAAGTGATCGAGGGTGCGATGATCGCAGGTATGTGAGACCAGTTCTGGCGAGAGCTGCTGATACTCGCGCGGACGATGGATATAATAATAGAGTCCGGGGGCCATCACAACGGCGCGGCTCTGAATCACGCGCCCATCGACCAGTTTCACCGTGAAGAGCTGCCCGTTTCGCTCGATCTGCTCCACATATGTTTCATCAAGCATCGGAACCGCGTGATGTTGAAACCAGCGCCCGTACTCGATAAACGTTTCGCGTGAAGTGGGATCATGAGCTAGCTGCCCCTTTTCTCGCAGGTATCGCCCAAGTGTATATTTCTTCTCTGGATCTGAGAGATTACTCGCCCACCAGAAGGAGCGCAAGAGCATCCCCGTAGGCATATGATCGCGCCAGAGCGCCAGCGGCTTGCCAAAGGCCGCAACCTTCAGTCCCGCGCCATCCAGATGGGCTGCAATCGACAAGCCATATGGACCAGCCCCTACCACTACCGCGTCATAATATGAGCTATTATGAGCATTTTGCTGTTGCTGCTTATCCAATGATACGGTCACTGCATATCCTCCTCGTTACATAGTTCGCCGAACTAGCTGTTCATAAGAAGAAGATAGCACGCATTAGTTGTCATACCATGTTCTGGAGAGTCGAAAAAGAGTGGTGTTTTGGGCCGTGTGTCCATAGAATATGACCTCGACAGCGGCCAGATTGTGAGCCGGTGACGCTATCTTGACGGCGGCGGCAACGCGGTTCCGACCTGCACATAGTATGCTTAAAGCGTCGGACATAATCCGCGTAGTAACAATTTCTTGTGATTATTGCACATTTCGCACCTCCTACAGCAATAATTACAAAGATTGTTGCTGCGCGGAAGGGGAGAAACAGGAAGATGAAAGAACTATCGGAATCGCTCTTACGTATCGTCGAGGTAGATCCGAGCCGGGATCAACGCTGGGAAACGCTGCTCTCTCGCCTGTCGGGGGGCCTGGTCTATCATCATCCGCTCTGGCTGGAGGTGCTGGAAGAGGCGTACAGATATCGACCACAGCATCTGGCCTGCGAGGATGAGCGCGGCGAACTACTGGGCATCCTCCCCCTGTTTCATACGCAGGGCTTGCTCAGCGGCCATTGCCTCTCGTCGCTGCCTCGGACGCCGGTGGCGGGTCCGCTGGCCTGCGATAATCGGGCTATGACCTATCTGGCATCTGAGGCAATTGAGCGGCGTGACGGGGCCAGTTTGCAACTCAAGCTGCCCGACAATTGTCTTGATGGGCGCGTCGCTGGCCTGGTTGGGACATCCTGGCGCGAAACGTACCAAATGACGCTCCCCGAACGGCCCGAACTCCTGCGCTTTGGCAACTCGCGCAACCACGCTCAGATCAAACGGGCGGTTAAGAAGGCGGAGAAGCAGGGCATTGTGGTCTGTCAGGCCGAAACTGAGGATGAGTTGCGCACATGGTACGACCTCTATCTGGATGTGATGCGCCGGGTCGTTATTCCTCCACGCCCGTTGAGCTTCTTCCAGATCGCCTGGAAACGCCTGCATCCACGCGGCCTGCTGCGCTTACTGCTGGCGAAACAGTACTCGGCAGGCCAGGGCAGAACGATCGCGGGGCTGCTGCTGCTGATGGCCGGTGAGACGGTCTTCTATGCCTTTAGCGGCTGGCGGCGCGAAGAGCAAGATCTGCGTCCCAACGATGCACTGCACTGGCACGCGATTCACGATGCCAGCGCCGAGGGGTTTCGGTATTATGATTTTGGTGAGGTGCCAACAAATAATCCGGGGTTGGCAGAATTTAAAAGCAAATGGGGAACAGAGCGTAAATGGCTCTATCGCTATTATTATCCTGCACCGCGTGAATCGGCCATCACCATCCTTGACGGGCGCAATCCCATCTATCAACTGGCTCAATCGGCCTGGCAGCGGCTTCCGCTCAAAGCGACTGTTGTGCTGGGCGAGATGGCGCATCGCCTGTTTTAATTATGCTTGCAAGCTGTTCCAATAGCTGATTGCGGCAAAGCGGGAAGTTACATCTATTTTGCGATAAATTGTACGTAAATGGGCATGCACGGTGCGCGGACTGATGACCAGCGCCTCAGCAATCTGCGCATCGGTGCGCCCCTGCGCCACCAGAGCCAGCACCTCGCTCTCGCGTTCGGTCAGCGCGGATTTTCTGGGCGCGTGTATCTGTGCTCGATTGACTGGTTGCTCGGCGAGCGTCTGCTCGGGCGTCATGATCCGGCCCTCTTCCCAGGCGGCGGCAAAGGCTTGCGCTCCCAATTGTGTTCGCACCTCAGCGAGCATATGTTCGTACTCTGTGTCGGCGATGTGTTCTAGCGACAACGAGAAAGGCTGCGGCCAGGGAGAGGCAAGCCGATCCAGCGCAGCCCGCGCCGCACCCCAGACGTGTATACTTGCGTGCAGATTTCCCCAACGAGCCAGCACAACGCCCCAGCTTTGCAAACAGGCGGCGCTCCCCATCACATCGCCCACCTCACGAAACAATCCCAGGCTCTCGCCATAACGACGCCGCGCCGTTTCTTCGTCGCCCTGCCTGGCAGCTGCGTGCGCCACGTGAGCGAGGGTGTAGGCCACGAGCCGCTGCGCTCCCAGCATCCGCGCACAGGCCAGCGCCTCCTCCAGCAGCGTGCGTGCCTGCGCGGCATCGTTTTGAGCCAGCGCCAGCCCCCCCAGAAGATCAAGCGCATAGGCCATATGCAGCTGGTCTTTCACCTCACGAGACAGCGCGAGGCCCTCTTCGATAGCTGTTTTGCCCCCTGCGATATCGCCCAGGGCCAGACGAGCGCGACCCAGCCCCCGCAACCCTTTTGCAAGATACTTTTTATTCTTGATCGCCTGACAGAGCATAATACAATGCTCAAAACGGGTCTGCGCGGCGCTGAAATCACCTTGATTGAGGGCCATATTGCCCCGCATCGTATCCACAAGCGATTGCACGATTACATCACCTGCACTGCTGGCGAGGGCATAGCTTGCATCGAGCAGAGCACGCGCCGTATCACTATCGTTGCGCATGGTCAGGGCCAGCGAAGCGAGCCAGTGAAGTGTTGCAGCCTGGCCGCGCGGCTCCCCCAGCTTCTCAAATAGCTCCTGGCTCTCGCGATAGTATTCTTCGGCCTTGTTCCCATCGTCCTGCACAAAAGCCAGCCAACCAGCTGCCCGCAACGCCTGTGCTCTGATCGCCGGGGCAACGTCTGTTCCTGCGGCCAGGGCTTGCTCAACCCAGTGGCGCTCGGCACTGATATACCAGCGCACCAGCCAGAACAGCGACAGCGCACTGATCAGACGTAGCGCCATCTCCATATCGCCGCCACGCTCCACAAGCCATCTGAGCGCAACCCGCAGATTTTCGCGCTCCTCCTCCAACCGATCAAACGCACGCTCTCGCTCCCGGTCAGATGTGGCGTTCACAGCCTCCGCAATGTGCATGTAATGCTCTGCCTGCCTGTCCATCACCTCTTCCCATTCGTCACAGGCAAGCAGACGCTCCCAACCATACTCACGAATCGTTGCAAGCATCAACAGCCGCCCGCCCTGTTCCCGCTGATAGAGCAGATGTTTGTTGAGCAGCGAGGAAACGTCCTCCACAACAGAGCCAACCGGCCCATCGAGCAAGGCGTAGACGGCTTCCAGCGTGGCAAGAGTGCAGCCACCGGCAAACGCAGCGAGGATGCGAAAGAGCCGCTGCTCATCAGGCGAGAGCAGATCGTAACTCCATTGGATCGTTGTGCGCAGCGCCTGCTGGCGCGGAGGCAGGTCGCGGGGACCATCGGTTAAGAGCGGCAAGCGACGCGTCAGACGCTCCAACAATTCCTGTGGGGAAAGCAGTCTGAGCCGGGCCGCCGCCAGTTCAAGCACGAGCGGGAGTCCATCCAGGCGGCAGCATATTTCGGCAATGATGGGAACGTTTTCCTCACTCAGTTGAAAGGACGGATACGCCTCCTGTGCGCGTTCAACAAATAGAGCAACGGAACCATACTGCGCGATAACCTCATCAAGTGGCTCCTGGACATCAGGCAGCGGAAGCGGTTTGAGCGAGAGTACACGTTCGCCGCGCACATGCAACATCTCCCGGCTGGTCACCAGAATTTTGAGCGCCGGACAAGTTGTCAGCAGATCGACCACGAGCAGGGCCGCATCCATAACTTGCTCAAAACAATCTAGCAGGAGCAATATTTGTTTCTCTCGCAAAAAAGTTTTTACATGCTCCATTGGAGTAAACGAGCTACCTCCTTGCAGATTGAGCGCCTGAGCGATGGAGGGCAGGACGAAGGCGGCATCATGGATGGTGTCCAGCGAGATAAAACATACGCCGTCCGCGAAATCCGGGCGCACCTGTCGCGCCAGTTCGACCGCCAACCGCGTCTTGCCCACGCCTCCTGGTCCGCTCAACGTGAGCAAGCGAACCTCATTTTGACGCAGCAGATATGATCCCTCCGCAAGCTCCTGCTCTCTGCCAATCAGTGTGGTTAGCGGCGCTGGTAGCGTGGTGCTCAGCCTGTTCTCAACGTTGTGCGACACTGTTTGCCCCCTCTGCCTGTGTATTTGCCGGATGTTCCAATTATCCACAATTTGCCCGCTCAGTGCAAGTGATACCCGCTTGCGGCGGTCTGTGCTCTGTCATATCATGTGTGCATTGAGATTCATTTCTAGAAGAGGTAGTACTATGCGCACAATCACAATTGAAGAGCATTTTCTAGCCGATGGATATAGCGAGGCGATGAATCGAGCGGCCTCTGGACAGGGAGGAGGCTTGAATACAGCGTCGATTACATCGATACAGGCAAAGTTGCGCGATCTTGGCGAACAGCGTTTGCGCGATATGGATGCAAGCGGGATCGACCTTCAGGTGATCTCACACACGACGCTCAATCTGCAAGCGCTGGCTCCGGGCGAAGATGTGCAGCTGGCACAGGCAGCCAACGATCAACTGGCCGCCGCCATCGCCGCCCATCCCACGCGCTTCGCTGGCTTTGCGACCCTGCCAATGAC
>JAICIM010000073.1 GCA_025928885.1 Ktedonobacteraceae bacterium
CGCGTCATGGATTCCGAACGCTACTCAGCTCTCGCCACCCGCCTCCTGTAACAACGCTTCGCCGCTAACCGGGAATGCGATTCGTAGCCGCGCGACTTCGTCGCGCCTCCTCCCCCTCTCTGTTCTCTTCCCCCGTCGTACCCGCTTCATCCTCTGGCTCTTTGAACTGCACGCCTCTTCGAGGTTGGCGCGATGAAGTCGCGCGGCTACGACGCACGAGGGCGCGATGAAGTCGCAGAGGGATGGTTGACTTCGCGCTGCTCTCGTTGTATAGTATCAAGGAGTTGGTGCTACCTGATTTAGTACAAGAGAGTTTATGTCACGAAGAACATATGATCAGTATTGTGCGCTGGCGAAGGCGCTTGATGTCGTGGGGGAGCGCTGGACGCTGCTAATTGTGCGCGAGTTGTTCGCGGGGCCGCAGCGCTTCAGTGACCTCCTACAAACGCTGCCAGGAATCGGCAATGGGCTACTGGCGACGCGGCTGCGCGAAATGCAGGCCGCCGGACTGATCGAAAGCAGCGAATTACCGCCGCCAGCCGCTTCACGCGTCTATCAGTTGACACGGCGCGGACGCCAGCTCGATGAGGCCGTTACCGCGCTGGGACGCTGGGGTGAAGTCCTGCTTGCCGCTCCAACCTCAGAGGAACATAGACATCCTCTCTGGCTGCTCCAGAGCCTCGCCGCCCACACACGCCACATGCCAAATAGTACACCAGAACTGGCCCGGCTCGATGTGGATATTCTGCTCGATGGGCAACAGCTTCATCTGCGTATCCGCTCGGGACGTGCGATGGCAGGGCGTGGTTCGCACCCTCACCCACAGGCGGCGATCACGACCACCGGGGAAACGTTGTATGCGCTGAAAAAAGGACAGATACAGGTTGAAGGCGCGATAGAAACGGGACAGATCGAGATTCGCGGGGATCAGGAGGTGGCACGCCGTGTACTGCGGCTGCTCACGCTCTCCGAACCAGCCGCGTAATGGACGAAAGGAGCATACCATGAGCACAGAGACGACATTCTGGTTGCCGGAAGGAAACGAGCGGTTCCGCGCCACACGGCATACGCAGGGGCCGTGGAATCCCAGTTTTCAACATGGTGGACCGCCAGGGGCGCTGCTTGTGCGCCAGCTAGAGCAGTGCTCACCGCGATCCGAAATGCTGCTGACGCGGATCAGCATCGATATTCTCGGTCCCATCCCCATCGCCACGTTGCATGCCCACGCTCGCATCGTCCGACCGGGCCGCAGCGTGGAACTGCTCGAAGCGGTTCTGGAACACGATGGACGGGCTGTGATGCGGGCCTCTGCATGGCGCGTTCTGCTTCCAACCACGCATCCAACCACCGTAGACGAGCCAGAGCTGCCGCCCGCACTACCATCACAGGAGCAGAGCATCGCTGCAACTTCTGAGTGGGCCTGCGGCTTCCTGGAGGCGACGGAGTGGCGCTATGTGCATGGCGGCTATAACCAGCTCGGGCCTGCCACCGCCTGGATGCGCACGCGCTATCCCCTGCTGTCAGACGAGGCCACAACGCCAATGCAGCGCCTCATCCTGACCGCTGACTCGGCCAACGGGATTAGCAGCCCGCTTGATATCCGCTCATGGCAATTTATCCCGCCCGAACTGACGACCCATTGCCTGCGCCCGCCCGTCGGTGAGTGGATCTGCATGGATGCACGTACGTCATTGCAAGCGGAAGGGACGGGGTTAACCACAGCGAACCTCTATGATGAGCGCGGACTGGTGGCCCGCTCCGCTCA
Source organism: Ktedonobacteraceae bacterium (assembly GCA_025928885.1). Lineage (GTDB taxonomy): Bacteria > Chloroflexota > Ktedonobacteria > Ktedonobacterales > Ktedonobacteraceae > JAICIM01. The sequence continues at coordinate 1,766 of JAICIM010000073.1, forward strand.
GACTCTGCTCATTGCTCAACGCAAACAATAGATACTGGAAGGATTGTGAAAATACATGCAGTTCGATACAAAAATAGCAGTCGTTGTGCGCGAAGATCTGCAAACATGGCAGAAGTTGAATATTACAGCGTTTACGGTCAGCGGCATTGCAGGCACGGTCGAAGGGATTATCGGCGAACCATACGAAGATGGATCAGGGAATCAATACCTGCCTAATCGCGCATCTTTGCACAAGCGCGATACATCACGCGGCAACAATACATTGAGGCATCCAGCTATCATATTGTGTCGATAAAGACAGTGCTAATCGTGCTGCGGAACGCTGGCGAGAATTGGTTCGACGTAGCTCACCGTTTCGCCTGCTCGCGTCTCCTCAACGCGCAGATAGCGATGAGTCTCGACCGACCAGTCAAAATTGGCGCGAATCCAGGTCTTGAGGCCCGCAATATATTTGTCTGCGTCGGCGGCCAGATGTGGCGCAACGGGCGGCAGGTGACGCTCAATCTTCTCGAAGAGGCGCACCTCATCCCCGACCATCATATTCACGCGCTCAATGGCCTCCGGCCACGAAAGATGATACCTGTGTCGTATAATGACTACCAGATTGCTGACCTCGCCCCGCGCCAACTCTTTCGCCAGCGAGAAAATATCGTTTGACCAGCAAATCGCACGATTGGCCGCACGATTGAGCCGCTCAAACTCCCAACTCTGCAATAGCTCGTCCGGTAGGGACAGGTGATAGGCGAATTCGATGAGATCGAGGCTCGGAACCGCGCCGCCCGAATGGTAACGGTACTCCAGATAGACATGCAGATCCGGTATCGTCCCTTGCAGATGATTCTGGCCCATCCAGGTATAGGTTTCCAGATATTGTATAAAATGACGAGTAAAGCGTTCACACCACGCTGGAGACATGCGCGGCAACGTGCGTTGATAGAGGTCGCGAAGCGCTTCAGCAGCGGGTCCATGCACCAACTGTCCACTGACGCCCTCGCATATCTTGATGTATGCATGAACAGTTGACAGGGCGCTCTCAAGCGTTGGGCCGACGACATCATCAAACTGATCGTCAAAGACAAAGAACCAGACCATCCAATCGTTGAGCAGTTCCATATCTTCCAGGCTCGCCTCTGGATAGGCGCGGGCCGTGAGCCGGGCCAGGTTCGTGCCGTGAAAACGACGTAGGGCCGCCTCGCCCTGGATTAGCTGAAATTGCGTCGCCCAGGCCAGCGAATGCTCATGCACCTTCTGCGCATTGCAACTGATCTGCGGGGGAAATGGACAATACATCTTGGGGACACGGATAGCTTCCATTACACCTTCCTCTTCTTCATCAGAAATAAGCAGTCTACAACTGCGAAGCGTATTATCGTAGGGTACGCCCTATCAGTCAACCCCTACCGATAATCGCCTGCTAGTGGTTCTCTCCCAAGCAACAACTACCAATCAATGTCTACCAATATAGGGAACACGAACTCGCTCTACATTCACACAATACGACATGAGGTATAGTAGTCATCAGAATACATCCATATCATTGAATCTATCGATTCACGAATGCCTGACAGGGAACGGGCGCGTTGCTTACCATAGGTGACTGTGGATGGAAGGTTTTATTGCAAAGTACGAAGCGTTCAGAGCGAACAGTACAAGAATACAGCATTTTTTACTCGAAAGTCAAGGCTTTCCAATAATACAGCCAATTTTCGTCTGATGAGAGGAAGGCGCACTTGCATACACTATTGCTGCGTTCTGGTTTCAGAGCTTATTATATGTAGAGAACAGGCACCAGCTACACAAGGCAAGCCACCATGCATGCTGCCCTACGCGGGTACCTGTTTTCTCCTATTTCCCAAACCTATCTGTTATTCTCCCAACACAATCGTTTGGGGCTGTCCACTGGATGCACAATCGTAGATGGCGCGAATACAGGAAAAGTTGAAGAGCGCCTGCTCATTCACGATGGCCGACGAGGGCTGATGTTGTAAATAGTGATAAAAATAGTAGAGCGGCTTTTCACCGAAGCGGAGATCATCCGGGCCAGGACGCGGGAAAGAAATCGCCTTGCTCTCAACCTGCCCATCACGATCGTAAGTATGCGTGAGGGTGTGGCTGATGAAACCGTGGGGCCAGGTCCAGCGCAGGCTGCCTTTGAGGCCCGTAATCTCAACGCAGGATTGTGCCTCGCTGTGGGTGCCGGAAGCACGTTCGTAGGTGAGCATGCAGGTCGCGCCATTGGCAAAGTAATAGCGCAGAGAAGCTCCTGCATGCTGCTCCACATCCTGCTCGCTTGCTGGAGGCATGCCGGCTGTGATGGGATTGGCAAGCCACGCGCTCAATACCTCCACGCGGGTTGGCTTCAGCAGATCGTTGAGGACGCCAAACTCGTAGGGGGCGCGATCCATCAGAGTGCCGCCACCGCTTTTCGTCCGATCCAGAAACCAGGACGTTCCCGGTTGATATTCAATGCCCGGTCGATTGCGCTGCTCCACACAAAGAAAACGCACATGATAGAGCGGCCCGAGCGCATCCTCTTGCAGCAGACGACGCGCCGCCTCAGCTGGCGGCCAGTGCAAAAAGCGCACGCTGCAACATCCCAGCACACGCCCATGCGCTCGCGCCACCGCCAGCATCTGACGAGCCTGAGCGCGATCGAGCGCCAGAGGCTTCTCACACAGCACATGGCGACCGGTTGCCAGCGCGGCACAGGCGAGTTCGTAGTGGGTTACGGGCGGCGTCGCCACAATGACGATATCGTTGTCGAGCGCAGGCTCAGCCAGCATCGTTTGCGCATCAGCAAATGAACGAGCCTGCGGATACTGCTCGGTGAAGGCCGTCAGCGCCTGCCTGTTCGGATCGGCCACTGAAAGCACAACGTGTTCTGGTTGAGGAAGACGACGAATAGTGGCGGCATGCTGATGGGCGATGATGCCGGCTCCAATCAAATAAATGCGTTGAGTTTCCATCCAGTTGTTTCTATCCTTGTCTGTTTGCCAGGAGATACCAAATAGGAGAGAAATTTCTTTTGTCCCCGCGCTCATCATACCGCAATGAGCAAACAGAAGCAAAGACGCACAATCTGCATGATTCTGGGGTGTCTATTGCGCCACGTCCGAGGTGGGAGGGCGCAGCAGGCTCTGTACTCTCGTGATCAACTGGTTAATATGAAAAGGCTTCTTCTCGACCTGCTCGCCCTGCTCCAGCAACTCCTGATACATCCGTTCACTGGTCGTCAGGACAATGATCGGCAGAACAACGCCGTTGCTTGTAGCCCAATGAGAGCGCAACATCCGCAGAAACTCCAGGCCCTCCTGCTCCCAGGGAAAGCTCACGTCCAGCAACAGCAAAGCGATCTTCTCACTTGTGAGCATCTGGTGGTTGTGCCAATGATGAACGATGTGTTCAGGGGTCTGAGCAAGCGGAGAGTAGCCGGCCAGCTCCAAAGCCCAGCAGAGCATATCTTGAATAGCCGGATTTTGCTCAACGACCAGCACACCGATTCGCGAAAGAGCATGAGACGCCTGAGAAGGCAGATACAATGGCTGTTTACTCTCGCCACCAGAAGATGTCTGATATGCAGGCTCAAATATGGCCGACCCGTTATCCACCACAACAAAATCCTTCTACGTACCCAACACACGAAGAGGGGCAGGCAGGTGCAATCCCTAACCATCCCCGTACGTTCTGTTCAAGAAATAATCTGTACTTTACTTAGCATTCCCTTACGTAGTATATCTACAGGGTAGCAGCTATTCAAGCTGTTGTCAATGTCGTTGTCCATGACAATGACTTGTGTCCTGCTATCGGCCACACCACTCGACGTTTAAGTCCGCTTCAAGTATACTTAGAGGAGAACCGGAGAGGGAATATATGTCAGGACGAGACTGGAGCGTATTTCGTGCGCTCCTCAAAGAACTCTTGCGTGATGCGGCCACGAGACGACTTATCGAGCAGCGCACCGATATTGCACCACGCACGCTAGCACGCTGGGCCAGCGGCGAGACGGAAGAACCCGATAGCAAGCGGCTCTCCAACCTGCTCGACGCACTCCCCCAGCACCAATCCAGCCTGCTTTCTGCAATCTATAAAGCGCGGCCCGACTTCCATCTCCCGCTGCTGGATAATACGCGCCGCATAGCCGAGGATTTGCCGCTCGATTTCCTGATTCGCCTGCTCGAAACCAACGCGAATGCGCCTCATAACCTGCATTTCGTCTCCGTCGTTCATCTCATCCTGCTCCAAATCCAGGCAACGATCGACCCGGACCATCTCGATCTGCTTGTAGTGGTGGCGCAATGTACGCCTCCCGCCACACCCCAGGCACCAGTCCAGAGCGTGCGCGAGATCATAAAAATGGCGACCCATCAGCAACAATTTCTGCAAGCAGGCGAGCGCTTCTTCATGGGGGCAGAATCGCTCTCCGGCTATAGCGTCAGCCTGTGTCAGGCCGGCGTCGTGCAAAATATTGGTGAAGAGCACCATCTGCCGGTTCTACGCCCTTCCGCAGAGCGGAGCGCCGCCGCTTATCCCATCCAGCGCGGCGGCTACGTTGCAGGTTGCCTGACGGTAGTCAGTCCGCTGCCCAACTTCTTCTCGCCACGCCTGCAATATATTTTGCAAATCTACGCCCATCTCCTCGGTCTATCCTTTGAAACACAACAATTCTATCCGCCGGAGCGCATCCGCCTGCGCACCATGCCCGCACGCGTGCTGCAGCGGCCCTATCTTGCAACCCATCAAGAGCGCATATTACAGCTTATGCAACATGATGCCTCACTTTCACGAGTCCAGGCGGAACTGTGCGCCTGGCAGCAACTTGAAGAGACATTTCTCGATTTATTGTAAAACAGTCACACGAGGGAGGAGAAGCGATGCCAACGCCAATCGATCCGCGCGGCAAGGACAACCCCAGCACCTATTTCGTTCATAACCAGCACGACGAGGCAGAAATGATTCGCTTGTTGTTGCAAGATCAGTTTATTACAGCCGGGATGGGAAGTGTGCTGGCAGGATTGGAGCGGCCCGAAGCGTTTCAGCATGTACTGGACGTGGCCTGTGGCCCGGGCGGTTGGGTGTTGGAGACAGCGGCTCTCTATCCCACGATGCAGATTACGGGCATTGATATTAGCTGGCGCATGATCGAGTATGCACGCGCTCAGGCCCAGGCTCGGCGGCTCGCACGTCAGGTCGATTTTCAGGTAATGGACGCCATGCATCCCCTACAATTTTCTGACAACACATTTGATCTCGTCAATATGCGCTTTGCCTCCAGCTTCCTGCACCTGAAAGAGTGGCCGGTCATCCTGAACGAACTCCTGCGTGTGGCGCGTCCTGGGGGAACTGTGCGCGTCACCGAGAGCGGCTCGGACCAGACGGGCGGCCCAACGAGTAATAGTCCAACCTATGAGCGTATGCTGAGCATGTTGCTGTGCGCAGGCGAGAAGGCAGGCTATGGCGACCACCCTCAGCGCTGGGGAGTTGCGCATCGGCTGGACGAACTGCTCACGGAGGCCGGGTGCCAGCAGGTACAGATGAGGCCGTATCGCCTGGAGTTCGTCGCCGGGACAGCCGCCGGTGAAAGTATTTATCAAGATGCGATGTATATGTTTCAAAACACGCGTCCATTAATCGACACCTGGGGCTGTGGAAGCACCGATTATCAAGAACTCTATCAACAAATGCTGGTGGAAATGCAGCAACCCGGCTTCCACGTTTTCTGGAATCTCAGCTCTGCCTGGGGCATCAAAGCGCACGATTAACAATTCTCTCAAAATATCATAACAGCTACATGACATTTGAGAGGTAACCGCGCATGATTTCTTCTCTTCTTTACAATAAATGTAAGAGGAAACATGATAATAGGATGGAAGAGAGGAAACAAGTTTGCAACGTCATGTACCTAACAGCGTGAGCTTTGCTCTGCTCATTGTGCTGCTCAGCAGCCTTTTCACGTTTCTCTACGGCGATATCCAGCAATTGCAGCCCCCCCCACCACCTGAGCAACTTCAGCGTGTGCTACTGAGCGAACAGCCGGAGCAGACGCAGCGTATGCAGAGCAAGCTGCTCAATCGGGCTGCCACCAGAACAAACGCCTGGGGCCTCGGTTTAGATGAGCTGCGCGGCTTCGTCTGGGTCGCCGAACCGGGCTGTGAGATGTCTCCCATCTGCCAGACGGCCTTTCCCACTACCATCGGCAAATACGCCCTCTCAGATGGCAGCCTGATCGCCAATTACCAGGAGCCGCAAGGGATCGGCCTCTCCGCTTATTCCAGCCCCCTTTTCATCCAGGTCTCGCCCGATGGCAATGTCTGGTTTACCGAGCCAACCAACGATGCCATCGGCGAATTCGACCCGAATGATGGTCGCTTTCATCAATGGCGAACCAGCCCCGGCAGCGCTCCCTACGATCTCATCTTTGACGCCAACGGCAATCTCTGGTTTACCGAAATAACCGGTAATAGCATCGGTTTCTTCAATACACGCACCGAACGTATGACCGAAACCCGGCTGCCAATAGCTGATAGCCGCCCCTATGGCATCGCGCTCGATCATCAGGGCCACGTCTGGTTTGCCGAAAACCGCTCCGACGAGGGCAAGATCGGCACCTTCGCGCCAACCCTCTCGGGCGAGATCTCGCTCAAAGAATATGTCATCACACACGACCAGAACGCTCGTCCGCACCTGATTACCGCAGATAGACAGAACAACATCTGGGTCAGCGAGGGCTTCTCAGGCAATGTTGCTCGCTTCTCACCGACGACAGGCGAGACCACGCAATACCCCGTTGCCCTCCCCTGTCGGCGCATCTACAACTGCACTCATATCTCAGGTATTGTCGCAGATAGCCAGAACCGCATCTGGTTCACCGATTCGTTAAACGCGACCGTTGGCTACCTGCTTCCCGCCACCGGCAAGGTCCACGCTCGCCTTATTCCCGACTCCAGCGCACACCCGCATGATGGCCTGGCGGTACAGAGCAACGGCACACTATGGTTTACCGAACAATATGGAGAGAGCGACTTTGGGCCAGCTCTGCTGATGTGGCCCGCTGGAACCATACGCTAAATACCTCTATTGAATATTAATACCTCCATCAAGGATGACATCCTGGCCGACGACATACGATGATTCGGGCGAACTGAGCCAGAGGACTGCGGCGGCAATCTCTGCTGGCGTTCCTGCTCGGCCAAGCGGGGAGCTGCCCTCAAGCCGTTGGCGCTGATTTTCAAGCGATCCAAACAGGCGTTATAATCCAATTTTTTTTGTAATGTCAAGCAGGATATGCTATACTGGTTGCATGGAAGAGAAACAAATGCTGGCGCAGGTGGCTGGCGCGTTGAGCGATCCGATTCGTTTGCAGATCCTGGATATTCTGGCGCGGGGGCGAGACGAGACATGTATCTCGCATCCCCATCCAGCGCTCCCGCACGCCATCTGCCCCTACGTCGATGTGCGGCCCAAACTGGGTAATATCTCCACCTCGAAACTTTCGTACCACATCAAAGAGTTGCGCGAGGCCGGATTGATCGAAGAGCATCGCCTGGGCAAACAGGTCTTTTATGTCGTCAATCGAGAGACGCTGGCACGCTTTCTCGCAACGGTGCAGGCCAGTTATCTCGGCGCCCCCACGCTGCAATGAACGCAAAGGCTCCTGAAAATTTTCGATCCACGCTCTCATTTGCTTCTTGACAGCGCCGTCTCTGCTTGTTATGCTGCTCACAAACAGATAAGCATCAGTAGCAAACAAGAGGGACAGAAGATATGATGAGTCAGCCTCATCAAATACATAATCAATATGTTTTCGATGTCGAAAGCGGCGCTGAGATGGCGCGACTGCTCGATCAGGACCATATGACGACGCGGGCAATGGGAGGTCTCTTCCCTGATTTTTATGAGCCAACCGATGGACAGCGCGTGCTGGACGTAGCCTGCGGGCCGGGCGGCTGGGTGCAACAGGTCGCGTTCACATACCCCACGATCGAGGTTCACGGCATCGATACCAGCCACACCATGATCGAATATGCGCAGGCGCAGGCAGGGGTACAGCGCCTGAAAAACGCCTATTTTGAGAAGATGGACGTAACGCAACCGCTCAAATTCCCCGACGATTCCTTTGATTTTGTGAACGCGCGTTTCATGGTCGGCTTCCTGTCGCGCGAACAGTGGCCGGAGGTGCTTCAACAACTGGTACGCATCACCAAACCGGGTGGCATCGTACGCCTGACCGATTCGGACGTGGCCGCAACCGGTATTACAAGCAGTCGCGCCCTCGAACGCCTCACCACGTTCGCGGCGCAGGCCTGTTATCGAGCCAGGAAAGGCTTCGGGGCCAGCAGGGATTCGAGCAATATTGGCATTACCCCGATGCTCTCCATCCTGCTTCAGAACGCCGGTTGCCTGGGCATTATCGAGCAGCCACACGCCCTGAACTATTCGGCAGGCACCACCGCCTACCATGCCAACTACAGCAATTTTCGCACCGGCTGGCTGCTGATGAAACCCTTCCTGCTCAAAATGGGCGTTACCACGAACGAAGAGATGGATGAACTGTACGAGCAATTCCAGATCGAAATGCTTTCAGAAGAATTTCGTGGCATCTGGTATTTCTTGAGTGCATGGGGACAGAAGCCAGAAAAGGAATAATTTTGCAATAAAAAATGCAGGTTAGTAAAACATGGAACAGGAGATAAGATGTCACAACAGATTGAGTATAATCGTGGGGTGATCGAGGAGTTTCGCGCGAACAGAGGAAAGTTGGGCGGACACTTAGAACATATGCCCATTCTCCTACTCACAACGATTGGAGCAAAAAGTGGTCAGCCTCGTGTTGCCCCGCTGGGCTATCTGACCGATGGCGATCGCCTGATTATCTTCGCCTCCGACCTCGGCGCTGAGTGTCATCCCGCCTGGTATTACAATTTGCTCGCTCATCCAGAGGTTACCGTCGAGCTTGGCGGCGAAATCTTTCAGGCCACTGCGAGAGTTGTGGAGGGCGCGGAACGCGAACAGCTCTGGACAAAAGCACTGACCCCGTTCCCCTTCATTACCGACCATCAGACGAAAACCTCGCGCCAGATTCCAGTGGTTGTGCTTACTCGAAAAGAATAATTACCAGACACAAGGGGCAGCAACATATGCAGAGCTGCCCCTTGTATGCTTCTAGCTTGCCCACTCCATTGGTGCGGGCTGAGGGAACGTTGAGGAGAGCGTGATTGGTGTTCCCTGCTCAAAGGAGCGCTGCACGGCGCAGAGGATGTCTACCACATGCGCGGCCTGCACACCAGTAATACGTGCGGGCCGATCCTCATTGATGGCGGCTACCATCTCGACCAGACCACGGCTCCATTCCGCACCGTGATACGGCTCCTTCACATATGGAACCGGCTCATACGGCTTGTTGAATTCGGCAAACTCGACCTTGCCATCAAAGTTCTGCCAATCGCTCAAGTAGAGCGAGCCGTGATCGCCATGAAATTCGATGCCGCGCTGCTTGCTATGGTGGCCGACGTAGAAATTGGTGGTCAGACGTGCGACCGCTCCGCTGGCAAACTCGATGGCGGCAACGACAAAATCGGGTGTATCGATATGGAAGGGGACGCCCTCTTTCGTCACGCGATCGGGATAGAGCACCTTGCCAAAGCCGGTGACGCGCTGGGCCGGACCGAAGATGGTGGTGAGGATGGTAAGCGGATAGACGCCAACATCAAAAAGCGCTCCCACCGCGTAAAATGGGCCGGGGGCGGGATGCCAGGACTCGATCCGTCCCCAGTTGACCTCCGCATAGGCCACGCGCACCGTCCCCAGCCTGCCCTCGCGAATCGTCTTCCACGCCGTCTGTTGCGCCTCGCCCAGAATCGTACTCGGCGCACAACTCAAGCGCCGGGGCAGCTTTTGGGCCAGCGCCACCAGGCTCTGCGCCTCCTCAGCGGTCAATGAGAGCGGCTTCTCACTATAGACATCCTTGCCAGCATTGAGGCATTGTTGAATCACCGCGAAATGTGCATGATGGATCGACAGGTTGACGACAAGATCCACTTCTTCATCGGCCAGCAGCGCTTCCAGCGTCGGATAGACCTGGCCGCCATATGTTGCCACATAGTCCTCGGCCCGCTTGATATCAATATCGGTGGCACCCCGCAAGCGAATATGGGGATAGGGCTGCAAGGTCTTCGCATACCCGCCGGCAATATTTCCACAACCAACAATCGCAATATTGAAGGGTTCCTTCACGCTTCGCCTCTCTCTTCCCGTTAAGCATTAAAAGATTTTTTACTCTCAAATCCATAAAATCTATCTACAAGAATATAGTCTACACTAGAAAGAAGGGGAAACTCAAGGAGAGAGCGTGGCTCCGCCTCTTACGCCTCCGTCACGCGCAGCAAAGCATGCTCCACTGGTACCTGTCGCCCGACGGCCCAGGCGCGTTGAAACGCCTCATCGCTCAGCCAGAGCCGCGCCGCCGAGACAGCAGCGCGATAGGAAGAGCGGTAGACGCGATGCATGGGGGCGACGATGGTTGCGCGAATCTCCGCCGCCGTCCCCCAGGCTTGCACAGCCTCTTCGGGCTTGCCCAGCTTCAGCAACACCTGGCCGATCCCTTCCAGACACTCCGCCGCCAACCTCTTCTCGCCAATCACCCGTACCAGATTGCAACCTTCGCTATAATCGGCCAGCGCTTCCTGATAACAACCCTGTTGCAGCATGAAACGCGCGTGGGCCAACAGCGCCTCGACGGTGCTTGAACGATCCTCAACGGCCTTAATAGCCAACAGGCCCTCTTCCAGCAGGGGACGCGCCTCGCTCTCCCTGCCCTGGATGAGATGAATCTGTCCCAGCAGGCAAAAGGCAGAGGCAATGAAACGCCTGTCGCCACGCGCTTTGAAGAGCGTCAGACTTCTCTCTGCCAACCGCTGGGCCTCGGCAAGATCTGTTTGGGAAAGGAAATAGACCCATGCCAGATCATAGAAAGAATAAGCGGTAAAATAATGTTTTTCCTGCCACTGATGCTCAGCCAGATTTTCCTCCAGCAAGCGCCGTGCCTGCTCGTAATTGCATTGCGCGAGGGCGATCTGCGCAAGATCCTCACGAACGTTCATAACGCGCTTTTTATTCCCCTGCTCTTCATACAGATGTAGCGCATTCTCCAATAATTGGCGAGCAACTTTGTATCTGCCTCTTGTACTACTAAGAGCGCCCTGCATACGCAAAATATTCGCCATCCCTGCTTTGTCACCGTTTTCCTGAAAAAGCTGCTGACTCTTGCTCAACAATTCCTCTGCTGGCTCACTTCCCTCCTGCACAAGCGCCATAAAACCTGCCATGTAGAGCGCTTCGGCCAGAAGCGAGGTTTTGACACCCGTTCCCACAGCCATAGCCCGCTTGAACAGCGTCAGGCCCTCGCTAAAATAGCCACGAATCTCCCAGTACAGGCAGAGGGCGACGCAGAAGCGTAGCGCCTCCTCCGCCAACTCCTGTTGTCCAGCCTCCGCACTTTGCAGCAACCACTCCAGCGCGACCCGCAGGTTGTCGTATTCCTGATCGATGAAGTACAGCATCTCCATACGCTCGGCTGAAAACGAGTGCGCGGCCATCCGCTCCATCCAGGCGAGATAGTAGCGAGCATGAGCGGCCCGCGTCGCCTCCCCCTCATTTGCTTGTTCCAGGCACTCCAACCCGTATTCACGCAATGTTCGCAACATCCAGAAACGCAGCTCGCCATTCGGCTGCACCTGTTGCTGCAATAAGCTCTTATCAACGAGCGCCTCCAGGATGGTTAGCATCTCAAGCGGGATCGTTCCAGCCGCGTTGCACACCTGTTCGATCGCCTCCAGCATCGCGCCCTGGACAAAGACGGAGACCCGCCGAAACGCCTCCTGTTCCCTGGCATCCAGCAGTTCATAGCTCCACGCCAACGCCCGCTGCAACGTTTGCTGGCGCGGCGGGATATCGTGAGCGCTGCCGCTAAGGATGCTCAAACCGCGTTCCAACCGGGCCAGTAGTGCCTGGGGAGGGAAATAACGTATACGTGCCGCCGCCAGCTCTATAGCCAATGGCAACCCATCGAGGCGCGTGCAAATACCCAGCACCGCCGCAGCATTGAGCGCCGTCAACTGGAAGCCGGGCTTGACGGTCTGAGCGCGTTGTACAAATAGTGCAATGGCTTCGGATTGCAACAGCGCTGATGGCTCAAAAGAATGGGCTGGCTCAGGCAGTGAAAGTGGCAGCACATCGAAAACATGTTCGGCCTGCACATGCAAGACCTCGCGGCTCGTCAGCAACACTTTCACAAGCGGACAAGCGGCAAGCAAGCGAATAATGTCGAGGCTGGCCCCACGCACCTGCTCAAAGTTGTCCAGTAGCAGCAGCGTACGACGAGAGAGGAGCGCCTCTTGCACGCTACCGAGCAGTGAACGCCCCCGCTCTTCTTGCAGGTCGAGCGCCTGTGCAATGGCGGATAGGACGCCACTGGCATCGTTCACCTGTTCCAGCGCCACGAAAAAGAGGCCACCGGGAAAGTGTACGGATAGCCCGCTTGCCACCTGCACAGCCAGGCGCGTCTTCCCAACGCCGGCGGCCCCAATCAGTGTAATCAGGCGCACATCGGTTCGGCCCAATAGCTCCTCGATCCGCCTGCACTCCTGTTCGCGGCCAATAAACGGCGTGAGTTGCGATGGGAAATAGTGCAGGAGTTGTTGGGGCTGCGCGGTGAGCAGCGGTGGGAAGTCGGCAGGCTCGCCAGGGATCTCAAGCTGGAAGAGATGCGTTGGCCCGACGATATCTTTGAGGTGATGCTCGCCCATGTCACGCAGCGTCACAGCGTCGGGCAACTCGTCTTTGACCAGATCGCCAGTCGTGCGCGAGAGCAGCACCTGCCCGCCGTGCGCCGCGCCCATGATGCGTGCGGCCCGATGCACATCCATGCCAATATAGCCTTCCTCCGTCTGCTGCGGCTCTCCAGTATGCACCCCGATGCGCACCCGCACCTTCACCTCATCCGGCCACTGATGGGCATGCAACGCGCGTTGCACGGTCAGTGCCGCCGACACAGCATCGATGGCGCGGGTAAAAGCGACAAAAAAAGCATCGCCCTGTGTATCAACCTCATGGCCGCGCCATTGTGCAAAAGCCGAACGCAACAGTGTGCGACATTCGGCCAGCATAGCGGCATAGCGCGGCCCCAGACGCCGCAGCAAGCGGGTTGATCCTTCAATATCGGTAAAAAGTAATGTGACCGTGCCAGTTGGCAATGGATGCACCGGAATCCTCCTTCAGCGGGCAAGCAGCTTGAGAGAACGAGCTATATGTATTGTAGCATGCAGGTAAATGGAGCGGGGCCACCAGCCAGATGCGGGGAAAGATTGACCATCTGTTCAAGCAAGAGAGAGGAGCAATAGCTCCCCTCTCAGTTTCTTATTAACGAACAAACATGCTAAGAGATGGCATCACCCAGCGATGAAGAGGAAGAACCTTCAAGCGCTGGCTCTTCATCGCCACTCGGAATAAATTCGACGTGCCGGGCCTCGCGACCAATGGCGGTGAAGATGATGACCGCGATAAAGGCACCCAGCGAGAAGATGGCCAGAGCGTTGGCAAAATTGGGCGTGGCCTTCGTCCCAAAGTTTTCTGCCAGCAAAGCTTGCAAGAAGATGATTTGTGCGGCGAAGAGGTTGCCGAGCTGATATGCGAAGCCAGGGAAGGTGCCGCGCACGTCGGTCGGCGAAAGTTCGTTGAGATGGGCTGGGATCACGCCCCAGGCTCCCTGCACCATAAATTGCAGCAAGAAGGCTCCGATAGCGATAGAGGCCAGCACATTGAGGCCGGGAATCCTGATAAAGCCGACCCAGAGCGGGATCATAAGCAGGCCCAGCACACAGGCGATGATGATCGCTCGCCGCCGTCCCCACTGCTGCGAATAGTAGCCAAACAGCGTGCCGCCAATGATGGCACCAATGTTCGAGATAATCGTAATCAGCGAGGTCGCACCCACACCTAGCTTCAATTGCGCTTGCAGGAAGTTCGGCAGGTTATCCTGTGTACCGTGCGACAGGCTGTTAAACGCAGTCATCAACAGGATCACATAGATAAAGAGGACCCAGTGATTTTTGATGGCTTCGACCATCCCCGACCATGCGCTGCTTTGCCGAGCACGCAACGTCTCCTGACGATGCATCCAGACCGGCGATTCCGGCACCCTTGCACGGATAAAGACGACCAAC
>JAICIM010000452.1 GCA_025928885.1 Ktedonobacteraceae bacterium
CTCCAGCCACCATCCACTCCTCCACCTGCACGAAGCGCTGTGCGGCGAGCACTGCGGGCAGAAATCGCCGCAAAAAAATCCGGGATGTCTCATAGACCGTTTTTTATTAGCTCATAGGTTCATTCTTTGCTCCATAAAGGAGTAGCGCCACAATCTGCTCAGGCAGGCGATCATCGAACGGCTGATTGGTGGCGTTTGCCCGCACCAGGATTGGTCCGATGGCGGCCTCTATCAGAAAGTTGGCATCAACTGCGAGGGGAAGCTCTCCACGCTCTTTGGCTCGCTGGATAATCGTTTCGGCCCTGCTGAAGCGATCCCGCCAGTAGGCCCGGCGCACCTCTGCCAGTTCCGGCTGCGGATAGTGGCCCACCACAATCTGATCGATAGCTTTGCCTAACGGGGTCTGGATGCGAACAATGATCCCGCGCAACAGCTCCAGCATATCGCCCTGCAACGTCCCCGTATCTGGCGTGGGCGTCTCCGTGGCGGAAAAGTTTTGCAGTGCCTCTGCCACAATCGCGGCTTTCGTTCCCCAGCGCCGAAACAAGGAAGCCTCATTGACGCCTGCATGTGCCGCGATATCTTTCGTCGTCATCGCCTCATAGCCCCGCTGGCTCAACAGATCAAGCGTGGCCTCCAGCACGACACGGCGCACATATGAACTGCGCCCACCTGGACGCGTCTTCGGGCGAGGTGTGGCCTGCCATCCCTCCCCAACAGGTATCTCGTCTCCTGTCTTTTCCATGCAGTGAGTATAACAAGTGCAACCACAGAAAGCAAGTGACGCTTGCTTTTCTGTGAATATACTGCTATACTGCGCAATGTAAGTGACGCTTGCTTTAATAAAAAGATAGAGGAACCATATATGAAGATTATCGCGCTTGAAGAACACTTTCAACTTGCTGAGATTAAAGAGACGGTCAACAAACTGCTCCCCAATTCGCATCAGAGCCTGTACAATCCACCAACGGAGCAGCTCGAAGATCTAGGGGCCAGGCGTCTGCATGCTATGGATGCGATGGGCGTCGATGTCCAGGTGCTTTCGCACCAGGCAGCAGGAATACCACAGATCCCGGCAGCGGAAGCAGTGGCGCTCTCACGCACGATCAATGACCGGCTTGCGGAGGTTGTACGCGCCCATCCCGATCGCTTTGCGGGCTTTGCCACCCTACCTACACCCGATCCAGAGGCGGCGGCACGCGAATTGGAGCGCTCGGTCAGGACGCTGGGCCTCAAAGGGACGATGATTCACGGACAAACCAATGGCCGCTTTCTGGACGATCCTCTCTTCTCCCCTATACTCGAAGCAGCAGCCGCGCTCGACGTTCCCATCTACCTGCATCCTGCGCCTCCATCCAGAGCCGTAGCGAACGCCTATTATGCAGGCTTTGATCCCGCCGTCAGCGAAAGCTTCGCCACCTTCGGCTGGGGCTGGCACCTGGACACCGGTATTCACGCGCTCCGCATGGTTCTCGGCGGCGTTTTCGACCGCTACCCCGGCTTACAGATCGTCCTCGGCCACTGGGGAGAGATGATCCCTTTTTACCTTGCTCGTTTCTCCCAGGCAATGTCCCATACCACGAAACACTTGCAGCGCCCGGTTGCCGACTATTTCACGCAACAGATGTATTTCACGCCCAGTGGGATGTTTACGCTGCCACCATTTCAACTCACACTGCAACTGGTGGGGGCCGATCGCATCCTCTATTCGGTCGATTATCCCTTCCGCGCGGACGATCAGGCCAGAACATTCCTGGAGAGCGCTCCGATCAGCCCCACCGACAAAGAGAAAATCGCGCACGGCAACGCCGAGCAGTTGCTCAAACTTTCCGTGTAGCCCGCTTTGAAACGCGATGCTCCCGCGTTCGTGAGCAGGTTGTGATAGGCTGTCGCAAATAGATCAGTTCTTGTGAACGATCTGTGACGGCCATGTGCTATACTCCCAAAAAAAGCAAGAAAACAAAAAGAGATTGCACATGTCACGAAAGGAACGCGTGAGTTATGGAGACAAATAGAGTCAGCGGCTCAGCTACTTCTGGTCGAGCCGCTCCTACTACCGTTTTTCGCTATAAACAAAGCGACCCCCTCAATGCTATCTTCGAGCCAAAGAGCATCGCCGTGATCGGGGCAACAGAAAAGCCCGGCAGTGTCGGACGTACGGTCCTCTGGAACCTCATCAGCAATCCGTTTGGCGGCACCGTCTTTCCCGTCAATGCCAAACGGCCCAGCGTGCTTGGTATCAAGGCTTACCCCAATCTGGCCGCGCTGCCACAGCCGGTCGATCTCGCCGTCATCGTCACCCCTGCGCCGACCGTGCCAGGCATTATCAAAGAATGTGTCGCAACCGGCGTCAAGGGTGCCATCATCATCTCAGCTGGCTTCAAAGAGATTGGCCCGGAAGGGGCGAAAATGGAACAGCAGATCCTTGAGGAGGCGCGACGAGGGAAGCTGCGCATCATCGGGCCAAACTGCCTGGGCGTGATGAGTCCACTGACCGGTCTGAACGCGACCTTTGCGGGCGCGATGGCGCGTCCCGGCAATGTTGGCTTCATCAGCCAGAGTGGTGCGCTCTGTACCGCCGTGTTGGATTGGAGCCTGAGCGAAAACGTCGGCTTCAGTTCCTTCATCTCACTCGGCTCAATGGTTGATGTCGGCTGGGGCGACCTGATCGATTATCTGGGCAGCGATCCGCAGACCAATAGCATCATCATCTATCTGGAAACGATCGGTGACGCTCGCTCGTTCCTTTCGGCAGCCAGGGCCGTGGCCCGCACCAAGCCAATCATTATCCTCAAAGCGGGACGCACGCAGGAGGCATCAAAAGCGGCCTCTTCGCATACCGGCGCATTGACCGGGAGCTATGAAGTGTTCGATGCCGCGTGCAGACGTTCTGGGGTCCTGACTGTCAAACATATTGATGAGCTTTTCTCGATGGCCGAGGTTCTCGCCAAACAGCCGCGTCCGAAGGGGCCGAATCTGACTATCCTCACCAACGCTGGTGGTCCCGGCGTCCTCGCCACCGATGCACTGATGGACGGCGGCGGCTCCCTGGCCGATCTGTCGCCCCAGACCGTGGCCGCGCTCGATCAGGTGCTCCCACCACAATGGAGCCACAACAACCCCGTGGATATCCTGGGAGATGCCGACCCGCAGCGCTACGCCAGAGCGCTTGAAATCGCGGCCCAGGACCCGAACAGCGACGGCCTGCTCGTGATCCTGACACCCCAGGCGATGACCGATCCGACGCTGACCGCCGAACAGTTGAAGCAGCACGCCAACACAACGCGCAAGCCGATTCTCGCCAGCTGGATGGGCGGCGCAGAGGTTGCCAGCGGTACCGCCATTTTGAACCGCGCCAGCATCTCCACCTTCCCGTACCCTGATACCGCCGCTCAGGCGTTCAACTCGATGTGGCGCTACACCTTTAACCTGCGCAGCATCTACGAGACGCCACAGCCCTTCCTTGAACAGTCCGAGAACAGGCAGGCGGCAGCGGCAAAGATCATCGAAGCCGCGCTCCAGGCCAATCGCACGCTACTCACCGAGGCGGAATCCAAGCAACTGCTCGCAGCCTATGGCATTCCAACGGTCGAGACGCGCGTTGCTGGCAGCGAAGCCGAGGCCGTGCAGCACGCCGATGCTATCGGGTATCCCGTCGTCCTCAAGCTCTACTCCGAGACGATCACGCACAAGACCGATGTCGGTGGCGTGCAGCTCAACCTTAAAGATGCCGCTGCGGTGCGCACAGCCTATCGCGCAATTGAGGCCTCGGTGCAGGAAAAAGTGGGGGCAGGCCACTTCCAGGGGGTGACGGTGCAGCCGATGATCTCGCTCGACGGCTACGAACTCATCCTGGGTAGCAGCCTCGATCCGCAATTCGGGCCAGTGCTGCTCTTTGGCTCTGGCGGCCAACTCGTGGAGGTCTATCGCGACCGCGCCCTGGCACTGCCGCCGCTCACCACGACGCTCGCCCGGCGCATGATGGAGCGCACCCGCATCTTCAAAGCCCTGCAAGGTACGCGTGGACGCGCCCCCGTCGATCTGGCCGCGCTGGAACAACTGCTCGTCCACTTCAGCTACCTGGTTGGTGAGCAGCGACGCATCAAAGAGATTGATATCAACCCGCTGCTCGCCTCGCCTGAGCACCTGCTCGCCCTCGATGCGCGTATCATCCTGCATGGGCCAGAGGTCAAGACAAGCGATCTGCCCAGGCCAGCGATCCGTCCTTATCCACAGCGCTACGTGCAGCCCTGGACGTTGAAGAACGGCACGCCCATCACCATTCGCCCGATCCGCCCTGAAGATGAGCCGCTGATGATCAAGTTCCACGAGACGCTTTCGGAGCGCAGCGTCTACTTCCGCTGGCTCCACGTCCTGCAATTGAGCCAGCGCATCGCCCATGATCGGCTGATCGGCATCTGTTTCATCGACTACGATCGTGAGATGGCTCTCGTCGGGGATCGCTACAATCCCGAGACGCAGGAACACGAGATTATCGGCGTAGGTCGCCTGATTACCGCTCGTGAGGCAAACGAGGCTGAGTTTGCGCTGCTCATCACCGACCAGTTCCAGCACCAGGGATTGGCTACCGAACTGCTACGCCGGCTGATCCAGTTTGCCCGCAACGAAAAGATCCAGCGCCTCACCGGCGACATCCTGGTCGAAAACGCTGGCATGCAAGCAGTGTGTAAGAAGCTGGGCTTCCATGTCTATTATTCGGTCGAGGATCAATTGATGAAGGCGGAGATGGAGCTATAATACTTGTGATAGATATAAATAATCAAGGAGGCTGCCGTGGCAGCCTCCTTGATTATTTATATCTATCACAATCCACTCCCACCAGTTCACCTACGTTCTTAACGCCGGCTTTCTCCATATAGCGCACAATGCCTCGATTGATGCGTCCTGGCAGGGCTGTTCCCTCACCACGAATGCCGGTCACAACCTGCACAATGGTTGCACCGGCCCTGATCTTCTCAAGGGCGGTCTCTGCATCTTTCACGCCACCAACGCCCATAATCGCCAGCCGACCTCGCGTTTGCCGATAAATATAGGCCACTTTCGCGGTTGCCATACGTCTATACTCGGCATCGTCGCCGCTCACGCCCCCCGGCTCGTTGCGCCAGCGTTCCCCATATTTCGCTTTGATCTCCTGATTAATGGTCGTGTTGGCGGCGATGATGCCGGTCAAGCCATGCGCTAAGGCGACTTCGATCACATCATCGACGGCCTCCTCTGAGAGTTCAGGCGCAATCTTCACAAATAGTGGCTTTCGCTCGCCCATTTTCTCCATCGCTGCATTGACGGCCTGCACTATATCGGTCAGCGGCCCCTTATCTTGCAGCGCACGCAGCCCGGGCGTGTTTGGCGAAGAGACGTTAATCGCAAAATAGGCAGCAGCAGTGTAGAGCTTTGCGGCAACAACTGCATGGGCCTGGGGAGCGTCTTGCGCCGCAACCTCTCTATTTTTCCCCAGACTGATGCCAACCGGAATGCCGCATCCTCGATAGCGTTGCAGATTACGCGCCACAGCCTCCATGCCGGGACTGTTAAAGCCTAGCCGGTTAAGCGTGACGCCGGGAGCGAGCATAAATTGCCTGGGGGCAGGATTTCCCGCTTGCGGATGCGCAACGACGGTCCCGACCTCGACGCCAGCAAAGCCCAGCGTATAGAGACCTTGAATGGCTCGCCCGGCTTTATCCCAGCCCGCACCCACGATGACGGGATTATCAAAGCACACACCACCAACCTCAACGTTCAGGCGTGCATCGTGCAGGCGGCGATGACCAGCACCAAATTGCTCCAACAACTTGAGCGTCAACGGGGTCGCCTCTGCCAGATGGAGCGCCTCTCGCGCCCGCGTGTGCCAGATCTCCGAA
>JAICIM010000125.1 GCA_025928885.1 Ktedonobacteraceae bacterium
GCCAGCCTTCGCCAGAATAGCCTGAAGTGTGGACTGATACTGCTCATACTGATCGATAAGATCGAGCATCTGATCGGGAAGCGTTAGCGAAATCGCCCGCGCGGCCAGATCAAGATCGAGTACCTCGTCATCGCGCACAAGGCCGAGATGCGGTTCTGGCAGTTCGTGTGTGGAGAAAGTGACAAATTTCATACATATCCTCCTTAAAACTGATCGTTATAAAGGGAGTGCCACCTTCATTCTACAATATGTGCCGGGTGAATCCTTATGTTTTCTACATCAATGCAGCTCTCATCACCTCGATTGGGGCCGAGCGACAGGTCCAGAGCGTAAAGGCCAGCGCTCCTTGATGCAGGAGCATCGACAGACCATTCGCGGCCCTCAGACCCATCGTGCGGGCCTGCAAGAGGAGATGCGTCTGGATCGGGTTATAGATCATATCATAGACAAATGTGTCGGCATCGAAGCGGGCCAGAACTTCAGCTGGGAGCGGGCTGACATCTTCATGCATGCCAACTGATGTGGCGTTGATGATGATGGAAGAGGAATGTGGAATAAGGAAACTGGGATCGCTCAGGCTGAAAACGGGGCCTTCGTAGGTTTGCTGGACATTGGTGGCCAGCAACTGAGCGCGTTCCAGGTGGCGATTGAAAATGATCAGGCGGTCCACCTGCGCATTGGCCAGTCCAAAGGCGGCACCCCTGGCCGCGCCTCCCGCACCGATCAAGATCGCAGTATGCCCCTGTAACGAGATGTGACCGTGAGTATCCATTGTGCCGATGCCGTTTTCGAGTAATGCGTGCAGCAGGCCCGGTGCATCCGTGTTGTAACCGTGCAGATAATCATCCTCGTTGACGATCGTATTCACCGCCCCGATGCGCTCCGCCAGCGGATCAATTATATCTAAAAGTGGCAGCACCGCCTCTTTATGTGGAATGGTGACATTGGCTCCCAGATAATCTTTCTGACAGAGCGAACGGATGCGTTCCAGCAATTGTGTATCGGGTGTATGCCATAATTCGTAGCGTGCGGGGATGGCAAGCGCATCGAGAGCCGCCTGTTGGAAGCGTGGCGAATAGGAGTGAGCGACAGGATCACCTATCAACCCGACGCGCAAGTAAGGAGGTGTGGATGACTTTGACTGCACTTTTCTAGACATACGGCACCGTTCTCTAATTTTTACATATATATATTACATCTGGTACACCTGGAGGGCTGCGAAACAGCCCCACTCTTTCTGTAGTATAGCAGAAATAGATGGAAAATGGATCAAAAAATAGCGGTATGCAATGAGCAGGCTATACAGATGGAACATATCTCAGATACATGCATATATGGTACTATTACATTTGTGTCTGCATTGGCGATGGCTGTGAAAATCTATGGAGAATGGAGTAAAGCGCATGGTGATGGTGCAACCCAGAGCAGCTGCGACGGTAATGTTGTTGCGTGAGAATGTGGCAGGACAACCAGCTACTCAAAACATAGAGGTCTTTATGGTGCGGCGTGTGGTGCAGAGCGAGTTTATGCCCGATCTATATGTCTTTCCTGGTGGCTCTGTGATGGCTGATGATCGTCTGGTGGAACAAAGCGAGGATCTCTGCCATCCAGTGCAGCCCTCTTCTGCCGACCCGGAAGGCCATACGCTGCCCGGCCAGGGCGTGCGGGCAGCAGCCATTCGCGAGCTTTTTGAAGAGGCCAATGTGCTGCTCGCGTACCACAACGATAAAATCCTGGCCATCGATACAGAGGAGGAGCGAGCGCGTTTCGCCCTCTATCGTCAGGCATTCAATGAGCGCAACGGTTCGCTCACCGCGATGGCGCAGCAGGAACATCTGATGTTGGCGACCGATCGGCTGGTGTATTTCGCGCATTGGATCACTCCAGAGGGCATGCCCAAACGCTATGATACGCACTTCTTTCTGGCAGCAGCTCCGACCGAGCAGGAGGCGCTGTATGATGATCTGGAAACGAGCGAGGGTGTCTGGATTGCACCCGCCGAAGCGCTGGCCCGTTTTGCTCAGGGCAGTTTCCCCGTCGCCTTTCCGACATTCCATCAATTGCACGATCTCGCCGAGTTCGACAACGTGCAAGAGGCGCTCAACGCTGCTCTAACGCGCTATGTGCCGCTGCATGCCCCCATTTTAACCCTGATCGATGGCCTGCCGCATGTCTATTTGTCGGAAGATGCCGCCCATCCCTGGAAGATCTAGCCGAAGACGAGAGAGAGAACAATGTTAGATTCACACGATCCCTACACGATTCTTTTAGCGCCCAACGCGTCGCTCATGACTGGTCGTGGCACCAATACCATCGTGTTTGGTGGAGGTGAAGAAGGGGCCAGCGTCATCGATCCCGCCGACGACGCGCTGGAGCATCAGGAGGCGATCATTCGCGCTGGTGAGCAGCGTGGCGGTATTCGCCGCATTCTGGTTACGCATGGTCATCCCGATCACATCGGGGGAGCGGCAGCCCTGCGCAAGCGCCTCCACGTTGCCATTTATGCCTTCAGTCGTCAGGGGACGCCCATTGCCGATGAAGAGGTTCCCGATGGCACAATGTTTCCAGCAGGCAGCGACCTCTTACGCGCAATTCACACGCCCGGCCATAGCCCCGACCATTTCTGCTTTTTGCTGGAGCGGCAACGAACGCTCTTTGCTGGTGATCTCGTGGCGGGCGAGGGAACGGTGGTGATCGATGACCTCTTTGAGTATCTCGCCTCGCTTGAGTGCCTGCAACAACTGGATCTTGCCGAGATTGTGCCTGCGCATGGCCCGATTATTGCGGAGCCACAGGCAAAGCTGCGCGAATATGTGGTCCATCGTCTGGAGCGAGAACAACAGGTAATCCAGGCGCTGCAACGTTTCCCGACCGGCACGACAGTCTCAACGCTGGTCTCTGCTATCTACAGCGATGTTGATGCACGCCTGCATCCCGTCGCGGCCCATTCGGTCGCGGCGCATCTGCGGAAATTGGAGCGCGAGGGACGAGTGAGGAGGGGCGCGGAGGATGTATGGTTCGATAGATAAGCAACGTTGCATTTATAAACTTATTTCAAGGAAGTGTCTATGAAGATCACCGACATCAAAGCTACCGCTGTTACCGTACCATTGGAAGCTCCGCTGCGACACAGCAATGGTGTGCAGTGGGGGCGATTTGTGCGTACCATCGTCGAGGTGGAGACCGATGAGGGCATTACCGGCCTCGGCGAAATGGGCGGCGGAGGCGAGAGCGCAACCCTCGCCTTTCAGGGTCTCAAGTCCTATCTGGTCGGTCACGATCCCTTTGAGCTTGAGAAATTGCGCTTCGCCATCACCAATCCCACGGCCAGCCTGTACAATAATCGTACGCAACTGCATGCCGCCATCGAATTTGCCTGCCTCGATATTATCGGCAAGAAGCTTGGCGTCCCCGTCTATCAATTGCTTGGTGGCAAGGTCAGAGACGAGGTGGAGTTTGCAAGCTACCTGTTTTTCCGCTATCCCAACGAAAAGACCGGACGCGACGAGGTGCGCACGCCAGAGCAATTGATCGAGCATGCACAGGATTTACAGCGGCGCTATGGTTTTACGACGCATAAGCTCAAGGGTGGCGTCTTTCCACCTCAATACGAACTGGAGTGCTATCTGGCCCTTGCTGCTGCGTTTCCACAGGATCGTTTGCGCTACGATCCCAATTCGATCCTGAGCGTCGAGGAGGCGATCCACTTCGGGCATGCCATCGAAAAGCTGAATAACGATTATTTTGAAGATCCCACGTGGGGCTTGAACGGCGTGCGGCGCGTGCGGGAGATGGTGCGCATTCCCACCGCCACCAATACGATTGTGATTAATTTTGAGCAGCTCGCCAGCAATATTTTGCATCCAGCCGTTGACGTAATCCTGCTGGATACAACGTTCTGGGGAGGCATTCGCCCCTGCGTCAAGGCGGCAGGCGTCTGCGAAACCTTCCAGCTGGGGGTGGCCGTTCACTCATCGGGCGAACTGGGAATTCAGTTGGCGACCATGCTCCATCTCGGTGCCGTTGTGCCTAACCTCTCCTTCGCCGCCGATGCCCATTATCATCACCTCACTGACGACGTTATTCAAGGTGGGAAGATGGAGTATCGCGAGGGCAAAATCGCCGTGCCAGAGCGGCCAGGGCTTGGTGTGGAACTGGACCGCGACAAGCTGGCCCAGTATGCCGAGCTATATAAAGAGCTGGGAACTTATCCTTATGATCGCGATCCCCATCGTCCAGGCTGGTATCCGCTCCTGCCCAACACAAATGGCTTCGCTGATCCGACGCGCTCGTATTAAATAGTGTTTGCTGGATAGTTTTCCTGGGGAGACTCACAGGGCCATAGCCCTATGGGTCTCTTTGTGTTTTCAGGGGTACTTATGAATTGGTGACATCGACCTGTGCGGTAAGACAAGGAGGCGCGACCCACGCGACGCCGGGGATATCAATACAGGCTTGTGGTTGATAGGTATCAGCTGTTTTGTATGCGTGCGCGGCATTGGGAAGCATATCAGGACAGACTTCGCCAGTGCAGATCGGGATTACGGATGTGGAGCCATCTCCCCAGGCAATGTTGATTTTGACAGTAGCATTGGACTGGATTGGACACTGGTTGTATCCATAGAAATTGAGCCTCGCTTCTTGTCCTACTGCAACCGTCTGATGGTCGGGTGTGATCTTGAAGCAAGCTCCGCTGCCGGTCGCGCTTCCTGTCGGTTCTGCTGGCTGAGTAGAATCGGCTGCTGCGGCACCCGCGAAACAGACGAGAAGAAGCAGCGAAAGCAGAAATGATATGGATACACGACAAAATTTCATACGGACCTCCTTATTAGCGGACAACATACAAAAATTAAACAAATCGTTGTTCGTTTAACAACGCCTGTATTATTATACTGTTATGATGCCTGTAATACAAGAGAAAAATGGCGAATTTATGATATGTGGGAATAATGTAAATTTTCGGGATAATTTTGATAGAGAGGACACTTAGATTGAAAGCGGTTTCTGAAATTTTTCGGGCTTTACAGGAGCGATCCATCGCCAGCGTTGATGCTCATTCACTTTTAAATCCGGCAATGGATCGTAGTCGCGCGACTTTATCGCGCTCGGTCCAGCATCCTCAATGGGGCTACTGAGCGCGATAAAGTCGCGCGACTACGACCTTTCATTCTCAGGTTATTTTATTAGTCTCGTAAACGTTCCTGTAAAGATTTATTCAGCGTCTGATAATTGTTGCCAGCGCGGTCACGGCGGCGATACCCAGACAGAACCAGCTCGGTGCCGTCTGTTGAATGGTGGTGAGATAGATGCCGCCCGCCAGGGAAGCGACAAACATAAAACCGCCCAGCAAGCTGCCATTGCCGTTCGAGCTGGCTGTTACTGTTGTGCTACCATTGCCGCGCCGTCCACGCGAACGTCTGCTATGGCCGCCGGGGATATTTGCCAGCCGGACCTCTAATTGTCCCGTTTCAATGCGAGTGATGACGCGCTCAAGCGAGCGAGGCAGTTCCAGCATCACTTTGCTGGTATCCAAAAGTTGCGTGAACACATCCTGAACGGTTTGCGAGATCCCCTCGGCATCGAGTCCCAGGAAGCTGCGGGCGTAAGGTGTGGCAACCTCTAGGAAGTTGAAGTCAGGGGCAAGGCCCGTTGAAACGCCGACCAGCGTTCCCACCGCTCGACCGCTGAAGGCAAACTGGGCGGGAATATGGAAGGGTTGGCCGTAGAGCAGATTTTCCAGTTCGCGTGCGACTTCGGGGAAATCCAGTTCGCGTACCTCACCAAGCGTGATGCCGTAGTATTGTTCCAGCATAATCGAGAGGCCGCGCTCAATCGCCGCCTGGTTGGCCCCTTCGCCGATAAAGCCCAGATTGACGAGGGCATTGACAATCGAGTGTGCGTTGCGTGTGACGAAGCCCAGGAAGATCTCTTTCAGGGAGCGCTTCATATGCTTGGTCAGTCTGCCGACCATGCCGAAATCGACGAAGGCAATCACTGGCCCATCGCTCCAGGCGCCCTTTTTGACAAAAATATTGCCTGGATGGGGGTCGGCATGGAAGAAGCCCTCTTCAAAAAACTGGTGAAAGTAGGCATTTACTGTTCGCTTCGCCACTTCCAGACGATTGATGTTGGCCGCTTCGAGCGCGGCATAATCGTTGATCTTGATACCATCGATCCATTCCATAACCAGCACACGCCGGGAGATATAGTCATCGTACATGCGGGGAATGTAGATGGTGGGATCGTGCTGGAAGATTTCGCGGAAGCGTTTGGCGTTGGCGGCTTCAGTTACATAGTCGATCTCTTCATAGACGGTGCGGCGAAACTCGCGGTAGACGCCCATGAGATCGATGAAATCGCTGGTATCGACAAACCTGTTGATGATCTGAATAACAAACTTCAGGGTACTTAAATCCATACTGACCAGTTGAGCAATATGCGGGCGCTGCACTTTGACCGCCACGGTTTCGCCGGTGGAGGCAAGAACGGCCTTATGCACCTGCCCCAGCGAGGCAGCGGCGGTACATTTGCGCTCCAGGACGCTGAAGATTTCTTCCACTGGCCTGCCAAATTCGTCCTCGATGACGGAGACGACATGCTCAAAAGGCGCGGGCGGCACCTCATCTTGCAGATCGGCCAGCACATTAAGAGCCTGTTCTGGTAGCAGATCGGCCCGTGAACTGAAGAACTGTCCCAGCTTGATCATTAGCACGCCCAGCTCGATTGCGGCCTTGCGGAAGGCTTCCAGGACATGGATAAGGACTTCAATATTTGGCTGTACTTCGTAGTTGCCACGACTGCGGGCGCGGACGACGCGGCGACGTTCGCGATAAATAACCCAGATCGTCCAGAGCAGCAATCTGGAGACCCGAAAAAAGCGAACGATTTGTGTGAGCCTGTTTATACGAGGCGTTTTTGAACGCATGAAGACATCCTCTCAAGTATCGACTTTTCTACTACATTGTACGTTAGAGATATGTCTGAGGTTTGATGAAACTGCATGCCTGATTGCCGCTCGCTACGACTAGTCTTTGCGATATGTATTTGATTGTGTCGTATGTTAAGATAATGCTTTGAGAGCACAAATCTTCTCATGGGGAGAAAGAGAACGGTTCGACATAGAACGTATTCGTAGCTAGAGGAGCATATTTCATGTTTTGCAATCGCACATCTACCATTCAGCTTGGCGATGGTTATAGTCTGATGTTCATGGGGACGCCTACGCCACAGGCTCGCTCGTTTGAGCTGCCGGGCGATACCATCCACTATGCCCCTGATCGACCTGCTGATGTACAGCACGTCAAACTTGCCATTGTGCTGGATTTCGAGCAAGAGATGGTGCGCGGCACCGCCTCAACAACGTTTGTGGTTCTGTATGAAGAGATCAGGACGATCGCGCTGGATGCCGTCGCATTGCAGATAGAAAAGGTTGCCCTGGCAGGCGGCCAAGCGCTGGAATACAGCGTGACCGAGAAACAGTTGATCGTCACGCTGGAGCGTTCGTACGCACATGGCGAGTCGTTTACCATTGATGTAACCTATCAGGCCAGGCCGCGTGCGGGGCTGCATTTCGTTAAGCCAGCCCCAGAAGATCCGACGCGCCCCGTCCAGGTCTTTACCTATGGGCAGCCACGCTACCATTCGCACTGGTTCCCCTGCCACGACTCCCCGAACGATCGGGCAACAACCGAAATGATCGTGACCGTTCCCGCCGAATTACAGACGGTTGCCAACGGTCGCCTGCTCTCGACCACCGACAACGGCGCGACAAAGACCTATCACTGGTTGCACGATATCCCCCATGCCATGTATCTGGTGTCGCTTGTGGCGGGCGATTTTGCCGTCGTCGAGGATAGCTACAATGGGAAGCCGGTCACCTATTACGTGCGCAAAGATCGCAAAGACGATGCGCCGCTCTATATGGGAAAAACGCCGCAGATGATGCGCTTTTTCTCAGAATATACTGGTGTCGAGTATCCCTACGACCACTATGCACAGACGGTGGTGGAGATCTTTACCGGCGCGATGGAGCATACCACCGCGACCACACACGGCTTCACGCTGCTGCTCGATCAACGCGCCTCGCTCGATCTTGGCCCCGAATATGTCTCGGTGGTGGCACACGAACTGGCGCATCAGTGGTTCGGCGATCTGGTGACGTGCCGCGATTGGGCGAATGGCTGGCTCAACGAGGGGTTTGCTACCTATTTCGAGAACCTGTGGAACGAGCATGATCTCGGTACGGATTTCTTCAAGCATTCGATGCTGGAGCTAAAGGCGGGCTATCTGGGCGAGGATGCTCACTATCGGCGTCCGGTGGTCTATCATGTCTACCATGACGGAGGTTTCGAGCTGTTCGACGGCCATTTATACAACAAAGGTGGGTGGGTGCTGCATATGCTGCGCCACCAGTTGGGCGATGCTACGTTCCGCCGGGCGATCAAAGCCTATCTGGAGCTATATCGCGAGAAAGAGGTGATCACCGCCGATCTTGAGCGCACGCTTGAAAAGGTGACGGGGCGCAGCATGGCCCGCTTTTTCCAGCAATGGATCTATAGCGGCGGCTACCCGGCCTTCGAGGTCAACTATTCCTGGGATAACGAGCAGAAGCTGGCGAAGGTCAAAATCAAGCAGACGCAAAAGATTGACGACCTGACGCCTTGCTTCGTCACGCCTGTCGATCTGGCCTTCACTGTGCCGGTTGTTGAGCAGGCAGAGAATGGGCAGGAGACGCAGGTGGTGTCCAGGCACGTGCTGGTGGGAGAAGATGGACAGATCGAGCAGAGCTTCTATTTCCCGTTGGAGCGCGAGCCATTGATGGTGCGCTTCGATCCCGATGGCTGGTTGTTGAAGACGCTCAAGTTTGCACGTTCGATGCAGATGTTGCAGTACCAGTTGGAGCACGATCCCGACGTGTTGGGGCGCATCGAAGCTGCCGAGAGCCTGGGCGATAAAGACGAGCCGGAGGCCGTGGCCGCGCTGGGCGTTGCGCTGAACCATGATGCTTTCTGGGGCGTGCGGAGCGTCGCCGCAGCTTCTCTGGGGAAGGCGGGAACCAGCCTCGCTCAGAAATTCCTGCTACGGGCTTTGGAAAAGCTCGATCCAACGCAATTTTCACGCGTACGGGCCGTCGTCGCCACGGCGCTTGGACAGTTCCAGCAACCGCAGCGGGAAGAGATGGCGCGGGAATCCGCCCAGGCGTTGCAAAAAGTGCTGGAAGCTGGCGATATCAGCTATCGTGTGGAATATGCGGCTGCCGATGCGCTGGGCCGGACGAGGACGGAGGGGAGCGTTGATCAACTGGAGAAGCTGATCGAGCGGCCAACCTGGAACAACTATGTCCAGCGTGGCATCTTTGCCGGTCTGGCGGCGACGGGAGAGGATCGCGTCGTAGATATCATGACCAGCTATCTTTTAAATACAACCAGCCATCCAACGTTACGTCGAGGCGCGGCTCTGGGGCTTGCCCATGTCGGGCGGCAGCGCCATCTCTATAGCCAGGCGGCGCGAGAGCGTGCGGTCACGGCCCTCTGTGTCGCTGTGGAGTATGATAGCTGGGAACCGGTGCGCTCTGCCGCAGCGCTGGCACTTAGAGCGCTGCGCGAGAAACGTGCGGTTGCGGTGCTGGAGCGTCTAGCCGCTCGTGAGCTTGATTCGGGTGTGCAGCGCGATATGCGTGTCACCGCGCATACGTTGCGAGCGAGCGATGAGAATCAAGAGCAGGTGAAGCAGTTGCGCAAGGACCTGGATGAGTTGCGCGAAGAGAACCGCAGGCTGAAAGAGCAATTGAGCAATCTTGAGGCCCGCATCAAATAAATGAACCCATCAGTTCCCTGAAGCAGTGTCAGTTATAATGTTTCAGGGAACTTCTTCCTGTATTTCCCTATTTCTTCTTTCTTCGCTTACCCGCCTCCCATGAAAAAGTATCAGCTTTTCTGCTACCCGCAACAAATATGTCGTGTCCAGCGTCATTTATAATAGGTAGGATATGTGAACTCATTTGTGCAAATTTATTATCCTGTAATAGCGTATTTCCTTCAATATTTGCGAACCCTGTAATGCCGGGGGTGTTCATTGATTAATATACAAAAAGCAATATCTCGTTCTGCAAAAAGTGTAAGAAGAGCAATCGATGTCTCTTCCTGGCAAGAAGTCGATGTGAGCGGCTTCAATTCGCGCAACAGGAGGCGCTATCGCAAGCGGAAGGCGGCTGTCACCTCATATTTCACGACTGTGATGCCAGTAGAGAAGCTGGCGACGTATCATCATATCCCAGTTGCCCAGCTGCTACAATTTGTTCAGCAATGTTTGATGCTGCATGAGGATGGCGCTGTCTGGGGTTTTCGTGCGCTTGTGCCGGGCATCCATGTGGTTGATGCCTCTGAGCAATCTGAAAAAGTGCTCGCTGATCCCATCAGCGCGATAGAGCATGAGCCGCTTGTAGAAGATGAAACGGCATCCCCTGAACTGCAAAACATCGATGATTGTAGCTCTATCGAAGCCGCTATTGATGGCGTGGGGATTGTTCATCAGCGCCATGAAATGCATACGCCTCTTCCTGAAATTGCTGCTGAGTTGGACGAGTTACTTACGCCCCCGCCTGTGAGCGATGAGTCTGTTGAGTTTGAGGCAGAACTAGCACTCTATGATGGTGTGGACGCGCTCCAACTGGATGAGGAACAGACGCTGGAGATTGGCGAGAGCGTCACCCAAGCCGGGCATAACAGGCGGCGATTTTTCACCTCTCGACGCGTGATTCATATGCGGCGACAGCGCGTGAGCCGTCAGCAATTGCGCCGTACGCGACGTATGCGCCTGCTCGGTATCGCCAGCGGTGTCCTGCTGGCGGTCATGTTGCCAGGAACCCTGTTGCCGTTGGGACTCGGGTTGATGGCCTATAGCGTCTATAGCGATGTGAGCGGGATAGCTCGTAGCGGCATCAATCATCTGCTGACCGCCAAAACGCTACTGCCATCCTCAACCAGCGATCCACTCGCCGCGCTTGACAGCACGAAATTGCAGCAGGCACAAAAAGAGTTTCGGGCGGCGGAGAGCGACTTCACGCAATTAGAGCAGATTGTCGATCGCGCTGATCTGCAAACGTTGGTCGAGCAAGCAGCCCCCTCGGATAGCGCGAAACTGATCATGGCGCGACATCTGGTGCGGGTAGCACTGGATGTCGCGCGAATGGGCCAGGAGCTAAGCGGTATTGGCATCACAGCCTCTGGCATTCTGCATAGCTCTCCACTGGCAAGCGACACAAAGAATGTCAAGCCGTTGCTCTCGGTCGCGGATGTTTCGGTGGTGCAGGGAGCTATGATTCATGCCCTTTCCTATATCGATGATATTACGATACAGATGCGTCAGGTTGATCTACGCGAGCTGCCCATCAGTACAAAGCAGAAGACGCAACTTGTCGCTGTGCTTGCCATGCTGCCGCATGTGAGGGGCGCTCTTATTGAAGCACAGGGATTGCTGGGAACCGTTGCCTGGTTGCTTGGCGTGGGACAGGCCCGGCGCTTTCTGGTGCAAACGATGGATCGCGCGGAACTGCGTCCCAGCGGCGGCTTTACCGGGCAATATGGTATTTTGCAAATTCAAGATGGACGCATGGCCCCTTTCAGTTTGCGCGATGTCGCCCTGCTCGATTATGCCGGGAATGGCATGGAGTTGGGACGCGCGGCCCCGCCCGAATACAGCCAGTGGATGAACTTTGGTAACTGGGGATTGCGCGATTCAAATCTGTCGGGTGATTATCCCACCACCGCTCGTATGAGCATGCGCGTCTTTGAGGAAGAGGGCGGCGGTCCCGTGGATGGCGATATCTCGTTCACCCCCACCTTCATCGGCCATATTCTCGATGTGACCGGGCCGATCTATGTTGCCGACTATAAAGAGACCATCACTGCACAAAATCTGGAAGAGCGGCTGCACTATTATCAGCAGGATTACAACGCCATCGCCATTCAGCAGCAGAAGACCAACGATACCAGCCATTCGGTACGCAAAACTTTCACCACGCTGGTCGGCAAACTGCTGCTTGATCGCGTGCGCCACCTGTCTACCAGCAAACTTGTGGCGATCCTTAAAAATGCGGTCAAAGATATTCAATCGCGTGACCTGGAGATCTATTTTGCCAATCCTGTGGCGGAACAATGGCTGATCGATCATAGCTACAGCGGTGGCATAGATAGCTTTCAGCACAGCGATGGCTTGATGGTGGTGCAAGCCAATATCAGCATCAGCAAGGCCAGTCAATATGTGCATACCACGGAGCAGGATCAGATCGTGCTGGATGCCAGCGGCGGCGCGGCCCATAATCTCACTATCATGCTGAATTATCAACAAACCGGTCCGGTCTATGGTTTCGATACCTATGCCGATTATATGCGTATTTATACAACTCAGGCCGCTCAATTGCTTGGCGGACACGGCTTCGATTCGGGGCAGTGTTACCGCAGCAGCAGCAGCAATGGTGATAAGGGTTGCTGCGTTGCCAGTGTCGCAAAGCCTGTATCAAAGGGAGACAAGACGCCAGCGACCGGCTGTGAGCAATACAAACATGCTTTCCCTGACGATGCCCGCTATTGTCCGGGTGGCAACTATGATCTCGGCATGCGTGGCAGCAGCAATAAGCCCTGGCCCATCGACAAGCTGAGCGGTCCGACAGCACTGGTGAGCGACCTTCCTGGCCACAGCATGTGGGGAGGGCTGACCGTCACGCCAAAAAACTGCATCTCGACGATTACCCTCTCCTGGTACGTTCCACACGCCGTCAAATTCTCCGGCAAGCACGCCACTTACTCTCTGTTGCTCCAGAAGCAGGGCGGCTATGTGCCATCGGTGCAGGTAACAATTGATGCCAGCGCGATCAAAGGGATGAAACCAGTGAGCTTCCAGGGCAAACTGCTTGCCGATAAGCTGTTCACTTTAACTGCAAAATGAGATTTTCTGTGCAACCCCGCAGGTAAAGAATGGCGTAGCCGAGTTGGGAAATGGTTCTCTTTACGTGCGGAGCGCCAGGATACTACCAGTTACTTGCTTACAAGCTGTCCTGCTTGACGACCTAAGACCATTCCTGGTAAGACGCCGAGTGCTCCCAGCCCTTCAATGGAGAAGCCTGGAGCTATCTCTCCTAGCGGTTGTAGCTCTGGCAACA
>JAICIM010000302.1 GCA_025928885.1 Ktedonobacteraceae bacterium
CAGCGTCGGCTGGGCCTATGACCCCGACGCCCCCCCCACCCCCCGCCACCTGATCCACGTAAATGGCGGCGGCCGCGACGCACCCCCCCCCCCCCGCCGCAACCCCCCCGCCCCCCCCCCGCGCCCCCCCCCCCACACCCCCCCCGCGGCTACGAACTCCCTTGTTGCCCCTTCTCAAAAGGGGGCCAGGAGCGCGATAAAGTCGCGCGGCTACGAACTCCCTTACAGCGTTTGTCCTCCAGCGACGAAATATTTTCAAGGCTTGACTTTTTCCACGTCGTCTGTTATATATAAGTCATGGATATACATGACTTATATATACATAAAATATATATGAGCCAGAGGAAAGCACATGAGCTGCTCTCATTACAACATCAGACGATTTTGAGGAAGGAAATCAATCATGTTTGATCTTAATACAGCGCAAGGCGGCCAACCCAAAGGGTTATATAGAGGTTTGTTAAAAAGTCTGGTAGTCAGTATTGGCGTACCGTTGCTGCTCTATTATCTCATGAAAAACTATGCTCACGCTTCGGAGATCGTGGCGCTCAGCGTGGCCTGTATCTTTCCAGTTGTCAGTAATATTGTTGAGATCATACGCTATCGTCGGCTCGACTTTTTCAGCCTGATTTTTCTCGTTGGCGCCGTTGTCAGCACCGCCCTTACGTTGTTAGGCGGGAGTACACAGCTGATCCTGATTCGCGAATCAATGATTACCGGGGCCTATGGCCTGCTCTGCTTCATCTCGCTGCTCTTCTTCCCTCGCCCTTTGATGTTTTATGTGGGGCGGCAGATGATGACCGGTGGCGATCCGGCTAGAATAGCGATCTATAATGCGGCCTGGCAGAAGCCGCAGGGGCGTTTCGCTCATCGCCTGATTACCGCTGTCTGGGGAGGCGCTCTGTTTGGAGAATTTGTCCTGCGTGTGGTGATTGCTCTGCTGCTGCCAGCTCCGGTGGTGCTGGTGCTTGGCCCGATCCTGCTCACGGTCGCAATCGGCGGCACCTTCCTCTGGATGTTTTCCTATATCCGTCGGGTGCGTGCAAAGCTACAACAAGCCGCCTGAACAAGAAGCAGACAAGAGCCGTGGATGCTGGCAGTTGCCT
The DNA here is from genome assembly GCA_025928885.1 of Ktedonobacteraceae bacterium. Taxonomy (GTDB): domain Bacteria; phylum Chloroflexota; class Ktedonobacteria; order Ktedonobacterales; family Ktedonobacteraceae; genus JAICIM01. Next base: position 1,107 of record JAICIM010000302.1, read on the forward strand.
CGTCCACGGCTCTTATGTTTTCTCATGTCCGATGTTTAGCCACCAGTGGTGACGGTGCCATCGGCGTTGACTTTTACTGCAACCGCCGTCAGTGGCCGCTTGGGTGGCCCCTGCAAGACAGCGGCATTGTTAAATGGATCGAAGTAAGCGGTATGGCGTGGGCAGACGATCTTTTGCAGCCCGGAGTCGTAATGGCAGGTGACGCCTTCATGGGGGCAGGACGACTCGAAGGCCACAAAATTGCCATTGGGCAGGCGTATGAGCAAGCTATCGTTGCTGTCTGCCGGATTGGTAAACGTCTTGGATGAGTTGTTGCCCTGATTCGTTGAACCAACCACCGTTCCTGTATGGCCGGGCATCGGCGTGGGCGTTGGCGGCGGCTGCGTCGGTTGTTGGGTAGGTGCCTGCGTTGGTTTGGTGGTGGGCGTTGGTGGCTTGGTGGGAGCCGATTTAGCTGTCGGCGTCGAAGCTGCCTTCGTCGAGCCGGTTCCGGTGTTCGCTCTGGCCTGTTGCGCACCCGTCTGCGCATTGTGCAGCCGCTGGGCTAATGTGATACCGCCAAAGCCAAGCGCGGCAGCCACAACAACACCTCCACCCGCCAGCAATGCGACGGTTCGCCGCCGCCCCTTATCCACCTGGCCCTGCTTCTTGTTATTGGCGGGGGGCATGTATGCCGATTGCGCCATCATCTCTGTCGGCGCGTCATTGCCCAATGATGGTCGATTGTCGGTCGGCGCAAACGGTGCGGCTGCCGTCTTGTTTAACGAAGAGGTGGCAGGGTTTGGCAGGGCCGACAGCGACGTTGTAGACCACCAGACAAAGGGATCGACGTTGAGTTCTTCCGGCGAATCCAGCAGCTCTTGAGCGTTCCCGAATGGCTGTTGCGCCTGGAATGCGACCTGGGGCGTCGTGGGTAACTGCGCCTTCTGGCCGGTTCTGCTGGCTTGCTGTGCTTTGAGCGCATCCTCATCAAACCAGTTATCGGCGGGCGATAGCGTCGGAGACGGGTTCGCTGCTTTCCGGCTGACAGGTTGAGGTAGCGGCGTCATGGCAGGTAGTTTCACGGAATCGATGACCTGGATCACGCGTTCCAGAGCCACAACCAGACTGCCAGCGCTCGGATAGCGGTGCGTCCGATCAGGCTCCAGCGCCTTCTGTACAATCAGGTCTAGCGCAGGCGACAGATCAGGATAGAACGTGAGCAGCGAGGGCGCTGGTTGCTGCACATGACGCAGGGCCGTTGTTAATGGATCGGCTCCAGAAAATGGTGGCTTACCGCTCAGCAGCTCAAAAAGCATCGCCCCCAGCGAGTATACGTCTGCCTGGGCATCGATAGGTGTACCCTGCACCACCTCGGGCGCAATATATTCGGGCGAGCCAAGAAATGTGCGAGCAATACTGAACAGGTGGGCGTAGGGATGCTCTACCTGTTCAATCCCGCGCAACTCAAGAATATTTGCCAGCCCGAAGCCCGCGATCTGTATCCTCCCATCTCGATCCAATAAAATATTGGTGCTTTTCAATGTGCCATGCACCATGCCCTGTCCGTGGGCATAATCGAATCCTTCAGCGATGGGGCGCAGGATATCGAGCGCCTGCGATGGGGTGAGACGAGGCTGCTGCTTGAGTACTTTGGCAAGCGAACCACTGGTAACCAAAGGCGCAATAAGGTATGGATAGCCAAATTGTTCGCCGAAATCATAGGTCGGCAGGACGCGCGGGTGCTGTAATTTCGTTAGCGCCGATGCCACGCGCGTGAAGCGTTCTTTAAACCGTTCGCGCAATTGCGGGGTATATTCCGGCGGTAATAGAAAGGTCGTTAGCATGACTGGCTGTTGTTGTGCCATGTGGCGTGCCAGATAGACCGCGTTTACATTGCCATGCCCCAGCAGTTGCTCAACCCGATATGCTCCTAATGAGTTGCCGACAAGCTGTTCTACTGATAGTGATGTTGAATTCATACAAAACCCTCAGAATACGGAGATGGATTGCCATAGTTGGCGAAATAAAGGTTGGTTGAGCCGCATTCCCCCCTCGAATGAGAGTGTATACACCGCATGAACAGATAGTCAACTAGCAGCGGCCAATACCAGGACTTGTGGGGGATTAACGCTTTTTTGTGTCAACCTTTGTCTTTTTGATACAGCAAGCTTTCGTCATTGTGCTTTTGTTGTTGAGTATCCATCAGCGTCCTTCATTCGTAGCACAAGGGAAAGAGGTCAAAGAGGACGAAGGAGACGCGAAGCAAGAATGCTACTATGCGGGTAAGACTACCACTTCGCTCTACGCAATGTATCTGTTCGTACCCCCGATTCTATTACTACATGTATTCTATTCACGCTAAGGAGTGGCATATGAAGAGATCGCCCCAGTTAGATCGTTACAGACAATATGTTGATGAAACGCTTCTCGATGCAATTTATCAGAAAGCGCAGATGCTTACCGGACTGCATATCCTACACCTTAATACGACAGAGGCCGGAGGAGGGGTTGCGGAGATTCTCGCGGCGCTGACCCCCGTTGCTGAAGAGTTTGGCATTGCGCAGGATCGCCATATTATCGAACTGGACGAGCAATCGAACCATTTCACGGGCAGGCTGGTCGATCTGTTGCAGGGCAACCTGCCGGGTGAGGTACCAGAAAAAGAGAAGCGCATCTTCCTCAAAAAGTTGAGCGAGACTTTGCCCCATCCAGAAGAGTGTCGCGCAGATATTTATTATGTGCATGACTTTCAGCTGGCCCCGCTTGCCCATCTTTATCCCTGGATGCGGCCCGCAATCTGGTTTTGTCATATCGATACGGCCCACCCCAATCCCAGCGCCGAAAACTATATTCGTCAATATCTGGATGACTATGAACTCTATACCTTCAATACTGCTCTCTCCGTCTTCGACAATTTGTTGCCCCAAAAGACGCAGGTGATTACACTTGGTATTGATCCATTCGTCGCGAAGAATGCGCCGATGGAGCCGGAGCGCGGCAAGGCGGTGCTGGCACGTTGCGGCATCGATACGCAGCGGCCACTGATCACACAGGTCTCGCGCTTCGATAAGTGGAAAAATCCCTGGCAGGTCATCGACATCTATCGTCAGGTGAAGCAGCAGATCCCACAGGTACAGGTCGCGCTGGTGGGAGCGATGGAGGCGTCCGACGATATCGGGGCCGGTGAGGTGCTGCACAAGTTGCAGGAGTATGCCAAAGGCGACCCCGATATTCACTTCTTCTATGATCCCGCTAAGATCCAGGATGAGCAGGTCAACGCGTTCCAGCGCTTCTCCGACGTAATCTTGCAACGTTCTTCCCGTGAAGGCTTTGGGCTGACAGTGACGGAGGCGATGTGGAAAGGTCAGCCCGTTGTAGGCACCTCAGTTACTGGCTTGCGAACGCAGATTGAGGACGGCACCAACGGCTATATCGCCGATGAGACCGATGCCGCCGCGAAACATACGCTGGACCTCTTGCAGGATCGCGCCCTCAAACAAAAGCTGGGCCAGCAAGCACACGAGCATGTACGCCAGCATTTCTTGCTGCCAATGATGATTCTGGGCTATCTGGACGCGCTTACGAAGGTGCATGAGCGGCATAAAGAGAAGAAGCTGATTAGCAACCATTCAAAAGCGTCTCAGCAGCATAAAGAGAAACAGACGAGCGTTCATTCGACGGCGGTGGGAGACTGAGAATCAGCACCGCACGAGAGCTATGACGTGATAGAGCATCCCGACGACACGAGATGTCGCCGGGATGCTCTCATTCACTTGTTGCCGCTCATCATTCTATAGAGAAGCAAAATTTTGAAGGCTTTTATCATCTTACCGAGCAGTGTCAATGGGAGGATGAGGAACACAAGGAGACCCATCCCGGCACATACTAACGGAAGCAGCCAGGTTCCCCACAAAGAAAGCATCCGACCATCCTGGGGCGTCTCTGGATGATATCGTACCTCCACGCTCTTCCCCTCATAATAAGTGCTGGCGCTCTCCGATGAACCGATGGTAATGGACTGACCAGTTTGTGTCTGAAACCGAATGGTGGGATGGCAGTTATGGTCATCATCATAGGAACAATGGATAATCGTGCCTTGAGCAGTGATGGTGCCGGGCAGAAATGCCACTGTATCCTTGATCAGGGAGAGGCCAATAACCAGGAAAAAAAGTCCAAAGAGAGACCCGATACAGCCGGAATAACCAGTGTTTACCCGGACGCCCCTGCCTCTACGACCAGAGAAATTTCTCATATTCAAGAGACCTCCTTCTCGCTATTGTTCAAAAGGTGCTTTTAAAAAAGAAGTAAATCTAATGTGTATAGATCGGTAATTTCGTTTTCCTAACTTTCCCTGATGTACGGAATCTTTTTGAATAGTCAATCTTTTACTTCTTATAGTTATTCATTATGCACCTGGTTAGTGAGAAATGGTGAGCTTTGCGGGGACAATAGGAAAAGATTCACTGTTTCTCAAGGTGTGATCTTTCTCTCCTTGACGGACAGCCACTACCCTGTTATAGTACAGATGTTCCTGTTGCTTTCTACCTACAGATATTCGGTCGCTCTGTTCAAGGGAGGTAATTCGTGGAAATCGCATATAAAGAGGCAAAAAGCATTCTAACTCCGCAGCAGCATGGCTTTCTGGCTGCCGGACCCTATCCTTTTACGCACGCGCTTTCGGCCTATACTGGCTGCGGGTTTGGACAGACAACCTGTGGCCTCTATTGTTACGCCCAATTTCTCCCCAACTGGTCTATGAGCGGGTTTGCCGCGCCCTGGGGATTGGCTGTACAGGTCAAGACGAACGCGCCTGACCTGCTTGAAAAGAAGCTCAGGAATATGACCGCTGCGAAACGGCGGCAACTGCGCATCTTTATGAGCAGCACGACCGATCCCTATCAGCCCATTGAGCGCACTCAGCTGGTCACGCGGCGCTGTTTGGAAGTCTTCGCACGCTATCCCAATCTCGATCTGCTCGTTGTGCAAACGCGCTCACCGCTGGCCGAACGCGATCTGCCCTTGTTGCGACAAATTCCCTACGCCTGGCTCTCCGTCACGATCGAAACGGACGATCAACAGCATCTGAAGAGCCTCAAAGGTGGGCCGCCGTTGGAGAAGCGTTGGGAGCTGGCGCGAACTGCTAGTGAACAGGGCATCCCCACGCAGATTACGGTCAGTCCTTGCCTCCCTTATACCGATCTGGTTGCGTTTGGCACGCGCTTGCTCAACAGCGGTGCTCAACGCCTTATTATCGATACAGTTGTCGATGGCGATGGCGCGGAGGGCGAGCGCACGGCACGCAGCCCGTTTGCCCGCACCTCGGAGGACTGGGCGGCCACGACGCATGCCCATCAACTTTATGCGTATCTTCAAGAGCGAGCAGCGGGAACAATCGTCATTGGTTGGAGCAATCCCGGTTTTTGCGGCATCCCGCCGCGCTTTAGCCAGGAATCAGGCGCACCGCTTCTCCAAACGGTACAGCATCTGTGCTGATGCCGCCGGGCGCGAGCACCCAGAGCAGTGGCCAGGGAGGAGCTTCATCGGGAAAGGAGCCGTAGCCGTCGGTTAGATAGACGCAGACCGCCGGATGCATATCGCTCTGTTCGGCCTCCACCGCCGCGAAAAATGGCCGAAAATCGGTTCCCCCGCCACCAATTGGCGCAGGCAGTTCATCCACTGTCGAGAGCGGATAGGGGCCGTGACATTCGGTATCCACGTAGTAGAGGGACGCTTCCAGATGCGGGTAGGCGCGAAGAATCCCGATTACCTCGCCGAGAAACTGAGCTATCTCCTCGGTATCGATGGAATCGCTGGTATCTACGGCAACGTATACGCGAACCGACTCACCGGTCAGCGTTTCGAGATAGAGCCGCTGCCCAATAAAGCGCCGATCGTAGCCCTGAAAGTCCGTTGGCGTTTGCACGAGGAAGCGCCAGAGATACGAGCGCCAGTCAAGCTGTGCCGAGTTGAGATATGGGAGTTCGCGCTGCAAGCCGGTTAGTAGCGGGCCGCGTCCTTGCATTTTTGCCAGTGTTTGGGCATGCTGCATCGCCTCACGCCAGTGAGCTTCAAGTTCTGCTACTTCTTGCGGATTCCCCAGCATATCCTTCAGGTCAACAATCTGGAGAATGGGTTGCTGGCCGCTCTGTTGCAGCAGATGATAGATCTCTTCTACGCTCAGATGTTCCAGTTCTGGATTGGTCACGGCCCCTGCTGGTAGCTCGAAGTTTGGCTGGGCCTGCACGATGCCATTGACCACAATATCGGCGGCGATATTCCAGAGCAACGGATCGCGATGCCCACGCCGCACGACATGGAGCAGGGCGGCATGCAACACCTCATGCGCGAGCAGCCCCAGGCGTTGTGGTGGTGTCAACTCCTGCCAGAACTGTTGATTGAGATAGATATCGCGCCCATCCGTTGCGGCGGCTGGCACCGCATCGGTGAAGTGGATGCGAGCAAAGAGCGCCAGCGTCGCAAAAAACGGCGAGCGCATGCGCAATTGTAAAATAGTGGCCGAGATCTGCCTCTGTAACGCGTCGTTTTGCTCCATAGCTCCGCCTCTCGCTTAAAGTGCCAGCAATTTCATATATTCATGGAACATTTTCTTCAGGCGGGGATCGCGATCGACCAGCGCCGCCAGCTTGTTCAATTCGTTGCGGTTGCGCAGCAGGCGGAACAGGTCGGCGACGAAAAGCTGCACCCATTCGGTGGTCGCCTTTTCAACGATCCATTGGAAGCCGCGATAGTACTCCTGCAAGCTGTTGGCCCGCATTGCCAGAGCGATTGTGATGGCGTAGCGCAACGATGGTTCGGAGGGGAACATGATCTGGTTCCCGTGGCCGTTGAGGATGCTGGCGACATCGGGCAACTGATGATAGAGCGCCACGAACGAGGCAAACTCGGCTGCCGCGCCCGATCCGACGACCGCGCCAATGTCGAGGCCGACGCGGTAGAGATCGTTGGCAACCATCCAGGAGCGCGGGGAGGGCCACGCCGGTTGCTGCGGGTCCAATTTATGTAGCAGTCCCGGGCGAAACGAGAGAAACGCCAACATGTGCTCATGGATAGTGTGTTCAAGGGCGTAGGCTTTGAAGCTCTCAAAATGTGGCTCAACCATCAGATGGATGAAGCGGTTGGCAAGTGGCGCGGGCATATCGAAGACGGCGGCGCGATCCTCTTTGCGATTGCCTGCCGCCCAGATAAACCAGCCATCCGGGACGCTGTAGGAGCCAACGCGCCGATCCAGAATCAACTGCTGCGCCATCCCTTGCATAGCAGGTGGCGCAAGATTCA
>JAICIM010000617.1 GCA_025928885.1 Ktedonobacteraceae bacterium
GAGGTCGTGCCAGAGGATGGCAGCAAGACAAAAGGATCGCTGGGAGAGAGTGGTACGGGTTGTGGCGCTGCTCCGGCGTATTGTTGAAGCAAGGCATCAAGTGTGCCAATGCCAGAACGCGCTTGAGAACCGGTGACAACTAGATGGCGCAGAGCAGGCAGCGTAGTGCGGAGGCGTTCGCCAGGCGTGAGCAGATCACGCTGTCCAGAGCTGGCAGGCAGCACAAGGACGGAGGCCGAGGCGCGTTCCAACAGCACACGGAGTTCGAGTTCGCCATAGGCCATATGCAGAGGAAACATGATCGCACCGGTCAAAGCAATGGCAACATGCAGCGTGAGATATTCCCACGAGTTTGGCAGGTGCAGGGCGACCACATCCCCTTTGGTGACGCCGAGTTCTTGTAAAGCACGAGCCAGCGCAAAAGCATCGCGTGACCAATCGTGCCAGCTGCGGAAACGATGACCATCAAAAACTGCCGGAGCATCTCCACGCGCCGTCACAGCCTCGTTGAAGATTGCAGGCAGAGTGTAGCCTTTGAGAGAGGTTGTGTGCTCCTCTGGATGGATAAAATAATCTTGAGCCGTTATCATACGCTGCGCCCTTACAATCGTTGTAAAAATACAAATACTTATGAACATTGATAGCATGAGGGTGCAAGGTTTGTCAAGCAATAGATCTTCTCTCGCTCGTCTGGTATTATTTAGAAGAGATGGAATAGCTTGCCATGGAGGAGGATACCCTTTTTATCGCAGGAATGGTAAATGCTGGCTTTTGACTTCGAGCGAAGTTGCGGAGCCGAGGAGGTGCAGAATGACAAACGCGTATATTGTTGATGCTGTGCGCACGCCGCGTGGACGTGGCAAGATAGGGAAAGGGGCTATGGCGCACATCCATCCCCAGGAATTGCTGGCCCAGGCGCTCAATTGTCTGGTGGAGCGGACCGGCGTTGAGAAGCGGGATGTTGAGGACGTGGTGGCTGGATGCGTGACCCAGGCAAAGGATCAGGGGGCAGATATTGCACGCATGGCGGTGCTTGCGGCAGGTTGGCCGGATGAAGTGACGGGCGTTGCGCTCAATCGCTTCTGTGGTTCGGGCCTGCAAGCGATCAATTTTGCTGCGATGGGCGTGATGTCCGGTATGCAGCATCTTGTGGTTGGCGGCGGCGTCGAGAGCATGTCGCGCGTGCCAATCAACGCCGAAGGGGCCAACAACGATGGCAATAACGTCCAGTTGCGTAAGAAGGTTTTTCAGGTGCCGCAGGGGATCAGTGCCGACCTGATCGCAAGTATCGAGGGGTTCAGTCGTCAGGATGTCGATCGCTTTGCATTGGAGTCGCAGCGACGGGCGGCGCGGGCGCAACAGGCCAACTACTTCAAAAAGAGCCTCTTCCCCGTACGCGATCCAGAGACGGGTGAGGTTGTGCTGGAGCGCGACGAGCATCCACGCGCAAATACGACGCTGGAGGGGCTGGCGCAACTGGAACCTGCGTTTGCCGCGTCAGGTCTACAAATGGTGGGCTTTAATGGCGAGACCTACGATCAGCTTGCGTTACAGCGCTATCCAGAAGTGCAGCGGATTGAGCATGTTCACACGGCAGGCAACTCCAGCGGAATCGTCGATGGCGCAGCTGCTGTGCTGGTTGCCTCGAAAGAATATATCGTGGGGCATGGACTCAAAGCACGAGCGCGGATTCGTGCGATGGTGACCATTGGTAGCGAACCTGTGATTATGTTGACGGCCCCGGCCCCGGCGTCGAGAAAGGCGTTGAGCCAGGCGGGAATGACAGTGCGCGATATCGATCTATGGGAGATCAATGAGGCGTTTGCGGCGATCCCGTTGCAAACAATGCGCAGTCTGGAACTGGACCCAGAGAAGGTCAACGTCAACGGAGGAGCCATCGCGCTTGGACATCCCCTGGGCGCGACCGGGGCGATATTGCTTGGTACAGTGCTCGATGAACTGGAGCGGCGCAACCTCACAACGGCACTGATCACGCTCTGCATCGGTGGCGGGCAGGGCATTGCCACGATCATAGAGCGGGTATAAAGGATGCGCTATGAGCTTTTCCAATAACAATTGATGGGAGATTTTGGGTATTCATGAATCCGATCCGCTTTGGCATTGTTGGGGCGGGCTGGCGCTCGTTCTTCTTCCTGCGCGTGGCCCGGGCGCTGCCTGATCGTTTTGCGGTTGCTGGTCTGGTAACTCGTGATCAGGCGAAGGGAGAGGAGATTGAAAAAGCATGGGGCGTGAAAACGTACAGAACGCTTGAAGAGTTGCTGGCGCTCAATGATCTGCGCTTCGTCGTCGTCTCGGTGGCTGTATCGGCAGCTCCGCAGATCATTGCGGCCATCGTTGAGCGTGGATTGGCTGTGTTAACCGAAACGCCACCCGCACGGGACCTGGACGGCCTGATTGCTCTGAACGATCTGAGCAGGCGGGGCGCGAGAATCCAGGTGGCGGAACAATATCACTTGCAGCCAGCCCACGCCGCGCGTCTGACCTTTGTCCGCTCTGGCAAGCTGGGAACGGTGACACAGGCTCAGATCTCTATCGCGCATGGCTATCATGGCGTGAGCCTGATCCGTAGATTCCTGGGCGTCATTTATGAACCGGTGAAGATTACGGCCCATCGCTTCCTTTCGCCCATCATTGCTGGCCCGGACCGCTCAGGGCCAGCAACGGAGGAGCGTATCGCCCAATCCGAACAAAAAATCGCATACCTGGATTTTGGCGACAGGCTGGGGATCTTTGATTTCGCCTCCGATCAGTACCGCTCATGGATTCGCACACGCCGCCTGCTCGTTCGCGGAGAGCGCGGCGAGATCAACGATATGCAGGCCAGCTATCTGAGGGATTATCGCACCCCCATCACCTGCGACTTTTTGCGACAGGACGCGGGGACGAACGGCAATATCGAGGGGTATTATCACAAGGGCATCGTCGCCGATAGCGAATGGGTCTACAGAAATCCCTTTATGCCAGCTCGTTTGAGCGATGATGAGATTGCCGTCGCCTCGTGTATGATAGGGATGGACGCCTATGTCGATGGCGGCCCGGACATGTACAGTCTGGCAGAAGCATCGCAGGATCACTATCTCAATTTGATGATCGAGCGTGCGCTAGCTTCCGCCGAACCTGTAACGACGACGCGCCAGCCCTGGGCCGAGGCGTAGACCATTTAGTTTCCTTTCTGGTTTAGATCACTTCCTGTGCGGCGGCACGACCGGCGGTACGACCGGAGAAGATGCAACCGCCAAGAAACGTTCCCTCAAGGGCGCGATAGCCATGCATGCCGCCGCCACCGAAGCCTGCCACTTCTCCAGCGGCATAGAGGCCCGGTAACGGTTGCCCATTGGCTTGCAGCACCCGCGCTGAGAGATCCGTCTCCACCCCTCCCAGTGTCTTGCGCGTCAGGATCGAGAGGCGCACAGCAATCAGTGGCCCCGCTGCCGGATCGAGCAAGCGATGCAGCTTGGCAACCCGAAACAGCCTATCGCCGATAAAACGGCGTGTGCCACGAATCGCTGTCACCTGCGCATCCTTGCCAAACGGGTTGTTGATCTGCGAATCGCGGGCGACGATGGTCTTTTCCAGTTTAGCAAGGTCGATCAGGTCGTTGCCAGCTAATTTGTTCATCGCCTGTACCAACTCGGGCAGCTTCTTGCGCACAATGAAATCAGAACCGCGCTGTTTAAAAGCTTCAACCGGTCCCGGTGCGCCCGGCAGCACGCGACTGAGCGTTTTCACCATGCTACGGCCTGTGAGATCGGGGTTCTGTTCAGAGCCGGAGAGGGCAAACTCGCGCTCGATGACGCGCTGATTGAGCAGAAACCACGAGTAGTCGTAGCCGCTGGCGAGAATATATTCAAGAGCGCCCAACGTATCGAAGTTGGGAAAGAGGGGGATCGGGAGGCGCTGGCCGCGTGCATCCAACCAGAGCGGCGATGGTCCTGCCAGAATGCGAATGGCGTGGTTGCTCCAGATGGGGGCGTAGTTGTGGATGCCCTCCGGGTAGTGCCACATGCGATCGGAGTTGATCAGATGGCCGTTGCTGGCGGCGACGACCGCTAGCATACTTCCATCAACGTGATCGGGAACGCCTGTGATCAAGCGTTTCGGTGGTTCGCCCAGCCGTTTGGGCCAGTTGCGGCGCACCAGTTCATGATTGCCCCCAATACCA
>JAICIM010000511.1 GCA_025928885.1 Ktedonobacteraceae bacterium
ACTTCTTTTCAGAGGCCAGTTGATCCTCAAAATGCACGCCAGCGGCCCCGGCTTCGATCATCGCTTTCATCATCTCAAACACATTGAGCGGCCCACCGAAACCGGCCTCACCATCGGCCACAATGGGAGCAAACCAGTCGAGATCGTCTTTTCCCTCAGCATGATGTATCTGATCAGCACGTTGCAGCGCCTGATTGATTCGTCGCACAACCGCTGGCACGCTATTAGCCGGATAGAGGCTCTGGTCGGGGTACATCTGCCCGGCAAGATTAGCATCCGCCGCCACCTGCCAGCCACTCAGATAGATGGCCTTTAAACCGGCCTTCACCTGCTGGACCGCCTGATTCCCGGTTAAGGCGCCCAATGCCCCAACGTATGGTTCAGTTTGCAACAACAGCCAGAGCCGCTCAGCCCCGCGACGCGCTAATGTATGCTCTATTTGCACTGATCCTTGCAACCGTACAACATCTTCTACTGAATAGGGACGCTTGATCCCTCGCCAACGTATACCGGTCTCCCACTCCTGCTGCATGTTGTCTGCCTGTCGGCTACTCATCATGTCATGCTCCTTTTGCGCCAATGAACGAAAAATCTTTTCCAGCAAGAAAACTCCGTTGTCTCACCGATCCATAAAGCAAGGGTAACATATGGCAATGCACGCGGTCTATGCTGCTGCTTCAAAGATTGTGAGGAATCCTATAAGTAAAAAGTTATATACAAACCGGCCCCATAGATAGGTTTAGAGTGATGTATTGAGAAGAAGCAGAGCTGTTTTCTTGACAGAAAAGGTTTATCGTATGCTATGATTAATAATCTATCGCTTATGTATCTTTCAAGGAGGCAAGATGCGTCAGATCAACCTGCATCAACTCGCCACGTTCCAGGTCGTTGCTAAATATTGCAGCTATGTGCGTGCCGCCGAAAAGCTGCATTTTAGCCAACCTGCGGTTTCGGCGCAAATCCACCAGCTCGAAGAGTCGATGGGCGTGAAGCTGTTCGATCGGATCGGACGCCGCACCCATCTCACGCGAGCTGGTGAAGAGCTGTATCACTACAGCAACAAGATTTTTGCCTTAATCGACGAGACACTGGAAACGATGGAGGCGCTACGTAGCCCGCATAATGGCCGTTTGAGCGTGGGTGCAGATACGACGGTAGGAACTTATGTGATCCCTAACCTGCTGGGGAAGTTTCATCATCTTTACCCCAACGTCGAGATTACGCTCGAAGTGGTCAACCGCAACTATCTAGTAGACGCGCTTATCAACAATGAGCTGGATATGGCGATTATGGGCAAGGTGCCAACCGAGGTGCCGGTCTTTGTGGCCCCGTTCGCGCCAAACGAGCTGGTTCTGATCGCCTCGCCCACGCATCGCCTCGCCGGTTGCACTAGAGTACCATTTAAAGAGCTGGCACGCGAACATTTCCTCATGCGCGAGATGGGATCAGGCACACGGGCCGCGCTGGAGGAGGTGTTTCAGAACGCCGGGCTACCACTGCTCGTTAGTATGCAGGTTGGCAATAACAGCGCGATCAAGCAGGGAGTTGCCGCCGGTCTGGGCATCGCGCTGATCTCGCGCGTGGCGATTGATATCGAGTTGGAGACGAAACGTATGGTCATGCTCGATGTCGAGGGCTTCCCGCTGATGCGGCAGTGGCGGCTAGTCCACTTGAAAGAGAAGAATCTCTCCGCCACCGCCCATGCCTTCAAGAACTTCTTGCTGGAGCACATCGAGCGCAAATGGCAGGGTGAACTCTCTATCGAGCCGGACATTTCGGCTTAAGCGCACCTATCTTTTATGATAAGTCATGACGAGCGGGCCGCAATCTTTTGGATTTGCTCCCGAACGGCCTGACCAGACTGGCTCGTTGTGGCGACGCCTCCAAGATCGGGTGTATGTGCCTGTCCACTCGCCAGCACCTCTTCTATCGCACGCATCAGCAGTGCGGCAGCCTCCTGTTCGCCCAGGAAATCCAGCAAAAGCTGACCCGACCAGATCGAGGCAATTGGGTTGGCAATGTTTTTGCCGACAATATCGGGTGCCGACCCATGTATCGCTTGAAACAGGCTGGGATAGCGACGCTCCGGGTTCAGATTGGCGCTCGGTGCCAGACCCATGCTGCCCGAAATGGCGGCTCCCAGGTCCGTGAGGATATCGCCAAAAAGGTTTGAGGCCACCACCACATCCAGGCTCTCCGGTCGCGAGACAAAGCGGGCAGTGAGCGAATCGATCAACTGTTGCTCATGCTCAATGTCGGGATACTCGGCGGCCACCTCCTTGAAGACATCATCCCAAAATACCATATTATGTTGCAGACTATTAGACTTCGTGGCGCTTGTCACCTTCTTGCGCTGATAACGGCGGGCATATTCAAAAGCATAACGGATGATGCGTTCGGTGCCTTTGCGGGTAAATATCGTCGTCTGGATCGCCACCTCGTTTTCTGCCCCCTGATAGAGACGCCCACCGGCTCCGGCATACTCGCCCTCGGTGTTCTCGCGCACACAGATAATATCAATATCCCGGGGCTGCTTGTCGGCCAACGGACTGCGCACACCGGGCAACAGACGTGCCGGTCGGAGGTTAACATATTGATCAAATGCCTGGCGCAACGGCAAGACCACGCCTCGCAACGTGATATGGTCCGGCACGCGTGGATCACCAATCGGGCCGAGCAAAATACCGTCGAAACCTCCCCGCTCCAGCGTTGCCAGCCCATCGGGCGGCATCATCGCCCCCTCGCGTAAATAGCGTTCGGTTCCCCAATCAAACTTTTGCAAGCTGAATTGAAAGCCGCCATGTAATGTGGCCAGATAGGTCAGCGTCTCCACGCTCTCCGCAATGACATCTGGCCCGATGCCATCGCCCGGTATAACTGCAAGCTGATAGGTTTTCATTGTGCCTCTCTCCTCTCTACCCAACAGTGTAGCACACAGCGCGGGAGCGCCATCTTGTCAAATGAAGGCGAGGATTGTATGATAGTGCCTGCATTATAGATAATTTATGCTGAGAGAGGAGAAGATGGACGCTTTAACATTTGTGACCGGCAATCCGAGCAAAGCCAAACAGCTCAGTCGGTATTTATCTTTTCCAGTAGTGCAGCAAGCAATCGATTTGATTGAAATTCAATCCCTTGATGGTGCAGAAATCATCGAACACAAGGCGCGGGAAGCGTACAAACAGCTACGATCTCCAGTGCTGGTGGAGGATGCCTCGTTGCAATTTTTAGCGTTGGGCAAATTACCAGGGCCGCTGATCAAATGGTTTCTAGCAGAACTGGGCAACGATGGCCTGTGCAAACTGCTCAATGGCTATGAGGATAGATCGGCTCTGGCTTCGGTGCAGTTTGGCCTGTACGACGGACAATCATTTCGCATCTTCTCCGACGAACGAGCAGGCTCTATCGCTCTCACACCACGAGGAAGCAACGGTTTTGGCTGGGACTCCATCTTTATCCCCGCTGGACACGATAAAACCTGGGCAGAGATGAGCGATACTGAAATTCGCGTAACGGCGATGAGAACGACCGCACTCGCAGAGCTTGATGCTTATTTGAAGACGATTTCTTGAGAGAACGAGGTCACAAGTAACATGCAGTTGCCATACACGATTTGCTTCTGCTGCCATCGGGAACAGGTGCTACTGCTGTATCGCACGTTTCCCCCTAATGCTCAACTGTGGAACGGGTTAGGTGGGAAAATCGAAGCTGGCGAAACACCGCTGGCCTCTGTTCAGCGCGAGGTACAAGAGGAGGCTGGAATTGATTTGAAGGAAGCGCCATCGCTGCTCTTTGCGGGTATCGTCACCTGGGGATTGGTCGGTCATGAGCCAACGCAGGGGATGTACGCCTTTATTGCCCAGCTTTCAGAGCAGCAAGCTGAGCAAGTCCAGGCACAACAAACCCCGGAGGGATTGCTCACCTGGAAACCGCTAGAGTGGGCCTGTCACCCCAACAATTCCGAAGTTGTGAGCAATATCCCTCAATTTTTACCAGCTATGCTGGAGGATCGAATTCCATCCGAATATTTTTATGAATACACGAAAGAAGATCTCTCAGCAGCGTCTTTTCAACGACTGGTGATTCGTCCGCTTCCTGCGCACCTCAAGCACAGCTAGTAATACCTGCCCTTTAGTTCGTCAGGCGGAACTTGTAGATCTTATCCTGGGTCTTTCCGCACCAGTTGTAAGCAGACCAGCAATGGCTTCACGTCGATTGATAAGCTTCATGCTTTTGTCTTTTTGCATTTAGTCTTCTACATTCCTTTCAATATATCCGGGGAAGCCGTTTTTGTACCCCGCAATCAGTATAGAAGCACTTTTAGATAAATACAAGCCTTTGATATTTAGGGATCACATAATAGATACAATGGTAATTCATTTAAATAACAAACAATATGTAAAATTTACAATGTGTAAACTTTACATATTGTTTATATTCTGGCATTGGATATAAAAGATGGAGTGCCTGCTGGCATTTCCACAACATGATTTATTCACTCTTTCCCAGCACTTCCATACGTATCTTCACCTCAACCTCCAATGCAAGCGGTAGCACCATGCTCAAGCGTTTGAGTACTCCAGGCTTCTTATTGGCCCGACACTGCTCCTCCAGCCGCTCCAATGCAAATACGATTCCTTGCGGCTGCTCTATCGTGAGGCGCAGCTCGTGCTGCTGGCCCTGGATCACTGCCGTTGCGCCTTCAACGCTACACTCGCACCACGTCACCAGCGCTTCCTCGACCTCGTGGGGAGTTTCCAGAAAGACAAAGCGATCGTACAGCCAGATATCAGACGACAGGAGCAGGCGGCGCTCAGCCCTGACAAGATCGACACAGGGGTAGGCGCGACTAAACTCAACCGCCGCCTGCTTGTACCCTTCCTGCTCAGGCGCAATCTCCAATAGCGTGCCAGCAAATTCGCGGCCCACTCCCTGTAGACGCTCATCGATGCGCGGGAGGCTATGGCCATACGAGTTGGTGAAAATATTCTCGTAGCGCTGCGGGCCGAAATAGGCCCGTGAATAGAGGCCGCGCCCGGGATCAGTCAGCAGATTCTCACCTGCCACATGCACAATAAAGCTGCCGACATCGTTCTGATTGTGGTTTTCGGCGTTATGTCCCGCCTTCAACGCCAGCACAATCGGCGTCCCCTGCTCCGTTCGTGTTGCCAGACGCACCACGCCAGCGTCAGGAAGGCAGGCATCCGTTGGCGCA
>JAICIM010000661.1 GCA_025928885.1 Ktedonobacteraceae bacterium
CGGTGAGGACAAGATGGAGCACGAGGCCCGCCGCACTGGACGCTCGGCCTACGAAATCGCCGCCTACTACACGGCCCAGTACGAGCGCGACGCCGCCGAACTGAACATCCTGCCGCCACATCTCGCGCCCAAAGCAACCGAACATATCAGCGAGATGCAAGAGATGACGACCAGATTGATTGAGCGCGGCCTGGCCTACATCAGCGACGGCAACGTCTACTACGATGTCAGCCGCTTTCCCCAGTATGGCGTCCTCTCGGGCAATACGGTCGAGAATCTGCGCTCTGGCGGTCATGGACGCGCACAGATGGAGGTGGCCGAAGACAAAGACGCCCCCGAAGATTTCGCGCTCTGGAAACGGGGCGATAAAGCTCGACAGATGAACTGGGAGAGTCCCTGGGGCGAAGGTTTTCCGGGCTGGCATATCGAATGCTCGGCAATGGCGACCAAATACCTCGGCGAACAGTTTGATATCCACACCGGCGGCCTCGATCTGGTCTTCCCACACCACGAGGACGAAATTGCGCAAAGCGAGGGGACCAGCGGCAAATCACCCGTGCGCTACTGGCTGCATGGCGAATTCCTGATCATCGGCAATCGCAAAATGAAGGCCAACGGCGAGAGCGAAGACGACAGCATCAAGATGTCGCGCTCTAAAGGCAACGTCCTGCTGGTGGATACGCTTAAAGCTGAGAAGATTGATCCGATGGCCTACCGCTACCTGCTGCTGACCGCTCACTATCGCTCCAAGCTCAACTTCACCGACGAGTCTATCAGCGCCGCACAAAACGGACTGAACAACCTGCGTGACGATCTCGCAGAGTTGCCAGTAACGCCGCCCTCGGAAGTACCCGCCGAGTGGTCGGAAGAGGCCGCACGTCTGCACAACGCCTTCCACGAGGCCATTAACGACGATCTGGATATGCCGACCGCACTCAGTATCACGCGTGAGGCCGCCCGTACCAACAAAATTGAGCCAGCGGAGCGCCGCCGTCTGGTCCTCGATTTTGATCGCGTTCTCGGTCTGCGGCTTGATCAAGTGGAGGCAAAGAAGCCACGCGTCCTGAGTGAAAAAGCGCTCTCACTTGTTCGCCAACGCGATGAGGCACGCGCGGCCCGCAACTGGAAGCTCTCCGATCAACTCCGCGAAGAGTTGAAAGCGCTGGGCTTTGAGGTACGCGATACCCCAAAGGGAACCGAATTGGTGTAAAATGAAGAGTCTTGTAGCGCTTTTTCATACGCGGCAAGACTCTTTCTCATACATTTTCGATACTGTTCTCTTAAAGAGGAGGGATTCATGGCATCCTGGTGGCAAAAGACGCTGCTGTCCGCAGCAAATCTCGCTGGCTTCGCAGCAGGCAGCTACTCTCTACTGACGCGCCGTCCAGTTCCTCAAAAAAGTGGCACACTCCATATCCGAGGGCTGCATGAACCGATCGAAATCATCACCGACAGCTACGGCGTCCCTCACGTCTATGCCCAGAACGAAGACGACCTCTTTTTCGCACAGGGCTATCTGCATGCTCAGGACCGCCTCTGGCAGATGGACTTCAACCGCCGCCTCGGATCTGGTCGCCTCTCCGAGCTGTTCGGACCGATCGCGCTTGAAACAGACCGCTTCTGTCGTCGCCTGGGTATGCACCGCTCCGCAGCCGCAGATATACCACGCCTCTCAGAACACAACCTGCGGATGCTCAACGCCTATAGTAGAGGTATCAACACTTTTATCGAGCAGAACACGAACAAGCTTTCGGTGGAGTTCACCTTATTGGCCTACAAGCCGGAACCCTGGCAACCAGCCGATAGCATTCAATGGGCCAAGATGATGGGCTGGAACCTGTCGGGCAACTGGGAGACGGAGATCATTCGCGCCCGCCTCGTGGCTAAACTTGGCCCGGAACGCGCAGCTCGCCTGGAAGCTGGCTACGATCCCGCTCACCCGCTGATCATTCCACCAGGCGTCGAATATGGCGGCGTCAACAGTGGATTGCTCGAACAATACGCACAGATCCAGGAGTTGAGCGGCTTCAGTTCGCTGGGTGGCAGCAATAACTGGGTGGTGGATGGCACCAGAACCGAGACCGGAGCGCCGATCCTCTGCAACGATCCCCATCTCGGTCAAGCGGTCCCCTCTATCTGGTACGAGTGCCATCTGGTCGCTGGCGATATCGACGTGATAGGGGCTAGCTTCCCCGGCTCACCATGCATCGTGATCGGGCATAATAACCACATCGCCTGGGGCGTCACCAACGCCGTTTCAGATGTGGAAGACCTTTATGTCGAGAAGTTCAATCCCGACAACCCGCGCCAGTACGAATATCAGGGCCAGTGGGAAGAGGCGCAAATCGTCAAAGAAGAGATTCAGGTGAAAGGGCAGAATGAACCGGTCTTTGAAGAGGTGCGCATCACACGACATGGCCCGATCCTCACCCATATGCCCGCACTCAACGGCCATGAGCAATCGTCAGAGCTACCACTGGCGTTGCGCTGGACCGGGCTGGAACAGTGTCGTATCATTTCTGCAACACAAAAGCTCAACCTTGCCACAAACTGGCAGGAGTTTCTCACGGCGCTCCACGATTGGGACGTGCCGCCACAAAACTTTGTCTATGCCGATAGAGAGGGCAACATTGGCTACGTCATGGCCGGGGCCATCCCGATGCGTGCGCAGGGGCAGGCGCTTCTCCCGTCTCCCGGCTGGACAGGGGAACACGAATGGACCGGGCTGATCCCCTTCGAGGAGCTACCGCAAAGCTTCAACCCGGAGCAACACTTTATCGTCACCGCGAACAACCGAGTGATAGACGACGAATATCCCCACTATATCAGCAACGAATGGCTCAACGGCTACCGCGCCCAACGTATCCGCGACCTGCTCAACAGCAAAGAGAAGCTGACGGTCGAGGATATGGCGAAGATTCAGGCCGACCAGTACGCCCTGCCCGCGCTAGAGATCGTCCCCTATATATTGGAGATGGAGGCAACCACACCAACCCAACGGGCCGCTCAGGAAATCCTCACCACCTGGGACTATGTGCTGGAACCCAACAGCATCGGCGCAGCACTCTACACCACGTTCCTGCGTAAGCTGGAGCGCATCGTCCTCGACCCCCTGCTGGGAGACGAGGAAGAGCTGCTGCACGGCTATCTCGGCGTTGGCTCAACACTGCTCGCCACGCAAAATGGCTATGCCAGCCGCAGCAAGCCCTGGCTAATCCGACTGCTAAAAGAACAGGACGACTCCTGGTTTGCCGACTCGCTCATCCTCAATGGCCCCAAGACCTGGAAGGAGGCTCTCGCCAGCGCTCTGCAAGGCACCATTGAAGAGCTACAGGATAGGCGCAGCGAAAATATCTTGCGCTGGCAATATGGCGCGATCCACCATATGACCTATAATCATCCGCTGGGTGCTGTCAAGCCGCTTGACACCGTTTTCAATCGCGGCCCCTATATGGTTGGCGGCGATATCGATACCGTCAATATGGGAGCAAGCCTCCCCAATCAACCCGAAGTTGTGATTACAGTCCCCTCGTACCGCCAGATTGTCGATCTGGCCGACCTCACCGCCTCGCGCTCCGGCCATGCTCCAGGCCAATCGGGGCATGTCGCCAGCAAACACTACGACGACTTTATCGCCATGTGGCGCGAA
Organism: Ktedonobacteraceae bacterium; assembly: GCA_025928885.1. GTDB lineage: Bacteria > Chloroflexota > Ktedonobacteria > Ktedonobacterales > Ktedonobacteraceae > JAICIM01. The sequence continues at coordinate 3,650 of JAICIM010000661.1, forward strand.
GTACAACATCATCCCATGCTCTTTACGCGCAAGATGGTCGAGGCCAATACCGAAGCGACGCTGCGCCTGCTTCCCAAATAGCGCACATCTTCCAATTCGTAGTTGCGCGACTGTATCGCGCCTGGTGGTCCTGGTGAA
>JAICIM010000231.1 GCA_025928885.1 Ktedonobacteraceae bacterium
CTCTCTTGAACGCCCCACGCTCGACAACGCGCTCACCACCTTTCTCAACGAGCTGACGACGCTGTGTACCAACGGGCTGTTAATTCTGGAAGATTATCATCTCGTCACCTCGCCGCGCATTCATAACATGATGGTCCAGTTTATCGATCATCTTCCCCCAACGCTACACCTGATCGTGATGACGCGCAACGCCGCTCCCCTGGCTCTGCCACGCTGGCGCACACAAGATGAACTGTCTGAACTGAAGGCCATAGATCTACGCTTCTCGCCCGAGGAGACGGCCTCTTTTCTCACACATACGCTGCCGATCCAACCGACAGGTGCAATCGTGGCCGATCTGACGGCACACACCGAGGGCTGGATCGCCGGGCTGCGGCTGATAACGCTTGCACTACAGGGACGCGTGGCCCAATCAGAGATCGAGCAGCTTCTCGCCACCTCTGGCGGCACACAGCGCCACATTCTGGACTATCTCGTCAGCGAGGTACTCATAGCTCAACCGGAGCCGCTACAACAATTTCTCCTCCAGACAACAATGCTGGAACGGCTCACCGGCCCCCTCTGCGACGCTGTGACGGGCAGAAACGACGGCGCTAGCATGCTAGAGCAGATTGAGCGGGCCAATCTCTTTCTCGTGCCGCTTGATGAAACGCGCCAGTGGTATCGCTATCACGCGCTCTTCGCCGAAGCTATGCAGCATGAGGCGCGGCGTCGTCTGGGAGCAGAACAGATCGCCGCCTGCTATCGCAACGCCTGCCGCTGGTTTGAGCAACAAAATATGCTCAACGAGGCGGTGGAGGCTGCCTTTGCCGCACGCGAATTTGAGCAGGCAATCTTGCTGATCGCACGGCTCCTCACGCCGCAGCACTTTACCGGACATCAAGAATACGACACGCTGCGACGCTGGTTCGATCAGATCCCCGACGACATCCTGCGCACCGTTCCCGATTTCTGCATTGTCTACGCCATCCTGCTCCAATTTCATCCCGACCATGTAGCGAGGTCGATGCCGCCACGCTTTGAGGCACTGCTCCAGATGGCCGAACAGGTCTGGCAAAATGAGCACAACTGGCCTAAGCTGGGAAGCCTCCTGGCGTTGCGGGCCATCGCCCGTTGGCGGCAAGGAGATCATAGCCCGCAAATAGTGGCGCTCACGCAACAGGCACTCCAATGGCTGCCACAGGAAGACCCGCTCTGGAGAAGCGTCTGCCTGGGCATTATTGGCGGCAGCGAGTTGCAGGCGGGACAGCTCTCAGCCGCGCTCCACACGCTTCAAGAGGCGGTCAGGCTCTGTGCGATGACGGAGAACGACCATGCGCAGCGGGCCACCATGCTGATGCTCGGCGAGGTCCACGCGGGCCAGGGCCAACTGCATCGAGCGGCAGAACTGTACCGGCAGGTGCAAACAATGGCGGAGAAAGATCCGCTCGATCAGGGGAAAGCGCATCAGCACATAGCGGCACTGCTCTATGAATGGAATGATCTGGAAGCGGCAGAGCGGGAGGCAGAGGCCGCACTGACCCTGAGCAAGCAGCTGGCCGACAAAGAGCTTGAGGGCGCAACGCTGCTGCTCCTCGCCCGTATTCAGCATGCAACTCGGCATGTTGGATATACAAAACACCTGCGCCAGCTGCTCGATTGGCCGCACAAAACGCCGCGCTTCGAGGGCGAGATCCGCGCAATGCAGACGCGCCTCCATTTGATGAATGGCGATCTGGCCTCTGTGCATCGCTGGCTGACCACCCGCCACGATGACACGCTCTCACCCGCCGAACAGGAACGCGATGCGCTGCTGGTGGCGCGACTGCTGATCCAGCAGGGTGAGACCGAAGAGGCGCTGCGACTGCTGACACGCTGGCAACCGACCGCATATAAAGCTGGTCGGCTCCGCAATGTGCTGGAGATCCAGATGCTCACGGCGCTAGCTCATTTTGTCGCCAAACAGGTGCAGCGGGCCAGACAGAGCTGTAAAGATGTCCTTCTACGCGCCTACAGCGAGGGCTATCAGCGCCTCTTTCTGAACGAGGGAGAGACAATGGTAGCGCTGTTGCGCGTCACATTACCCGATATTACCGATGATGCCGTCTGCCTGTATATACGCACGCTGCTCCTCACCTTTTCCCATGAGCTTCCCGCACAGATCGTCGTGCCAACCACGCGCCCGGCACGGCCCACTGTCCTCAGCGAACCATTAAGCCCACAGGAGCTGCGTGTGCTCCGGCTGCTGGTGGCGGGTCGCTCGAATCCCGAAATTGCCCGCGAGCTGGTCGTCTCCATCAATACCGTGAAGGTGCAGGTCAAAAGTATCTATCGTAAACTCAACGTCACCAACCGCGTCGAAGCCAGCCAGGCCGCTCACCATTTGCAACTTCTCACTCCGTAGCTTCCGCTGAAATCACCTGATCGGGTGATGCGGCTTTACCGCCTGTACCTTATAGTGTGATGAGAGCCTCGGCACAACGCAGACGACGGGAGGAGGCAACACAATATCAGGAAGGTAATTCAATGGAAAAAGCGAATAGAGCAGCAATGATCAAAAGCCTCGCCATCAGCCTTGTGATCAATGGCGTGCTCCCTTTCATCATTTATACATTGTTAACAACCTATGCACATGTCACGGATCTGATGGCGCTGCTGGCAACCGGCGTGCCGTCGCTGATCGATAGCGTCGTGGGCATCATTCGTCACAGGCGCATCGACTTTCTGGCAGGCATAGTACTCTTCGGCATCGTCATCTCGCTCATCTTCATCGCCCTGGGCGGCAGCGCTCGTCTGTACCTGATCCGCGAATCGTTTTTGACGGGAGCGTATGGCGTGGCCTGCGTGGTGAGCCTGCTCTTCCCCAGGCCGCTCGGTTTCTACACGGGGCGCTACTTCATGACGGGCAACGATCCGAAGCGCATTGAAAATTTTAACTCGCTGTGGCAGTATCCGCAGTTTCGCAGCATGATTCGCATGCAAACGACCTTCTGGGGTGTGGGGACGATCCTCGAAGCGGTTATACGCGGCTACATGGCCTTCACAATGCCCATCGCACAATTCCTGGCCGTCTCCCCCATCGTCAACTGGGGCATCATCGGGGGTATTATCGTCGTCTCAATCTTCTATATGCGCGGATGGAAACAGAAATATGATGGCACGCTGAGGCCACAGGAGACAAACGAGCAGCAAGAACAGACGGCATAAGAGAGGGCAAGTTGTGGCTAACTCGCCCTCTCTCTAAAAGCACTACTCAGGAATTCTGGTGGCGTTAATAAGCACTCGTTGCGTCTGAATATACGGATCGTCGATGGATGAGCCGTACTGCTCGTCCATCCACTCGCGCAAACGCTGAATCGAGGCGGCGAACAGATCATCGGGAACAACCAGCGTGCTCGTCCAGATGCGCTGCTCCAGCCCGGTAAAGATGGCGCGGGGCGTCATTTCCTGCTTAAAAGCTACAGAATCTACCTGCTCCGTCTTCAGGCCGCGCCCCTGCAACCAGTCGGTCACAACCTGATCGCTGGTGCCAGGATGAGTCGTGCTGCCGCCCAGCTCATGCACGATCTGGGTCCAGCGCTTCCTGATATCGCCCAGGCCCGGCTTCCAGGCTTCCTCCCAGTTCTCATCCCAGCAGCGCACCAGCACGCCGCCGGGCCGCAAGACCCGCAAAATCTCCTCAAGCCCCTTCTGCCAGTTCGGAACGAGATGGAAGACATGCACCGCCAGCACGGCATCAAACGAGTTGTCATGAAACGGCAACGCGGTAATATCCGAGATAACCAGCCGCATCGTCGCCTGTTTTTCCGGGTGGACGAAGCGCCGCACCTCCGGGCTACTGCCCGCGTCTTCATCAGGAAGGCTGCCCCATGAAAACTCCTCTTTCTGCCAGGAGGTGGCGTCAAGCTTGCTCTCAAGCAGCCCCAACATCTTCAGCGAAATATCGATCCCGGTATACTGCCTGCCACGTTCGGCCAGCGGCAGAGCAAAACGTCCAGTGCCAACGCCGGCCTCGAAAAAGCGCGTCTGAGCATTCCCCTGCGCGATGCGATCAATCTTCTCGCCCAACTGCTGAGCCACGACTTCAGGATAACCGCGCGTGGAATCGTAACGATGGGCCACACGATCAAACAAAACAGACGACATGCTTGTGTTTTCCCTTTCCTGGATAAATAAAGCAATAACCCGGAGCGCTTGTTGTGGTATTGCCCTCGCCACAACTCGCCAGGGGCAATACCACGCACAATGAGCAACAGCAAAGCAAAAATGTTCGTCGAAGGGAACCTGCTCATGTGTTCTCCTCTTTATAGAAAGGAATAGAAAGGATCAAGAGCCAGACGAACTACTCAATGCTTTATTAATTGTATCGGTTGCTACCAGTTCTTTATAATCGAGGGGCAGCGCGATTAACCCCGCCTTCACATGGAATTGATTGGCCGTATCGTATGGTTGCTGACTGACGAGCGGGTTCAGGGGTACGCTCACTTTTGTTGCGGCCCAGGCATTATTGGCCGTCTTGGGATCGAGCGAGAGATACTTTGCCAGAAGGCCCTCCATCTGCTCCGGGTGCTTCTGCATAAAATCTTCCGCATTGGCCAGCCCACGAATGAAGGCAGCGATGGCTTTTGGCTTGGCATCAATGACCTTCTGTTTGACATAGGCCACGCTAAAGAGTTGCTGGCGCATAGTCGGGATATCACCGCGTGTCGGACTAATCCAGAGATTGGCAATACCTTTTGTCTCAGCAAGCTGGCCTCCAGGTGAGGTAATCGCAGCGGCGTCGATGCGCCCGGCCTGCAGCGCAGCAATCACCGGGGGAAAGCTGGCCCCTACATTCACCTTCACAGCGTCCTTCTGTGAATCGAGACCCTCCTGCCTGAATAGATACGTTACCAGCGCATCCGTCGCGCTTCCAGGAGCCGAAATGCCGATCTTTTTCCCTTTGAGCGCCTGCACCTTCTCAGAGAGCGTGCTATTGGCATTGAGATGAGCCTCCTGCTCAAATTTCTTGCTCACGACAACATCGATCAAAAAGTCGTCGGCGATGTCACCAATAATCTTGATATAGGCATCGACACGTGAGATCGTGAAAACGTCGGTCAAACCTCCCACGCCAACTTCAACGCTATCGGACTCCACCGCCGTCGCCAGTTTGGCACCACTATTCGTCAGGGTCGGGGTAGCCGGGTCAAACGTCAGACCTTGTTGTTTGAACATACCCTGTTGCATCGCGACATAGAACGGGAAAAATGGCAATCCATTTGTCACCATCGCCACTTTAAGCGTCATACTGTTTGCCGGAGAAGCAGTCGTCGTACTGCCCTCACTGGGATTGCTACAACTCGCCAATGGCAGGCCGACAAACAGCAGGCAACCAAGCAAGCACTGAAAAACTAACAATGACTGTCGAATAGGACGTTGCATAACGTTCTCTCTCCTCAAAACAAAAATAGCAAGTAATGATGGCTTGATTATGGTAGGATCTTGCGCCCGATACTAATCTCCGTCTTCCAGCGCGAAGTCATGCGATCAATCCAGTTAACGACCGCATTGAGAAGGCCGCCAATGATGGACAGGACGAGTAAAGCGACAAAGACCCCGGCGGTATTAAACGAGGTCGCGGAAGAATCGATGAGATAGCCCAGGCCGCGATTGGAGGCGATCAGTTCGGCGACCACGGCTCCGATGAGCGCGTAGGGGATGGCGATATGAACGCCGGTCAGAATGTAGCCGACGGTCGAAGGTACAACCACCTTCATCATGATATCGCGATACCTGCCCCCCATCAGGCGTACGGCATCGATGAGATGCTGATCCACATTGCGCACCCCGGCCAGCGTGTTAAAGAAGACCAGAAAAAAGACCGTCACGGAGGCCAGAACCACCTTCATCTGGATGTCGATGCCGAACCACAGAATAAAGAGCGGGGCCAGCGCAATTTTCGGAATGCTATAAATCGCGGTCACAAAGGGATCGCAGACTTTTGCCAGGAACGGCTGCAGGCCAAAGAGGAAACCAGCGGCAATGCCGGTGATGATCCCAAAAAATAGCCCGAGCAGGGTCTCTTGCAGCGTAATCTCTGTGTGCATCATAAGCGTTCCGTCGGCAATCCAGGCCACCGTTTGCTCATACACGGCCACTGGACTGCTGATGAAGAGGGGATCGATGAAGCGCGACAGAATTTGCCAGGTGACAAGGGCCGCGATCAGCAGAGCCAGGCGCACGGCATTAATAAACAGGTCGGCGCGAAGCTTGCTCTGCTCGTCCCGCTTCCGTGTGGATGCGAGGCGTGGGCTGCGCTGCTCCTGCTGAATCCGGGTATCGGGAGGCATGGTTGTTCTCATAGCGCAACCTCCTGCTGCTGCGAACGAGCCACCATCAACGCGTTCCAGAGGAGATGGTGAATCTCAACAAATTGCGGCTGGAAACGGATGCGACCAACATCGCGCGGGCGGGGCAGATCGATTGTATGATCCAGAATAATTTGACCACCGGAGCCGAGGACCAGCACGCGATCTCCCAGCGCAATCGCCTCCTCGATATCGTGCGTCACAAAGAGGACAGTTTTGCCGCTTGCCTCCCACAGGCGCAGCAGCTCGCCCTGTAGCTCCAGGCGCAACTGCGCATCCAGAGCGCCAAAAGGTTCGTCCATCAGCAAGGTTTCGGGATCAGTGCAAAGCATCCGCGCCAGACTCGCACGACGGAGCATGCCGCCAGAAAGCTGGCGTGGATAGAGCTTTTCATAGTTCTTCAGTCCTACCTTGCCAATGAGATCGCTGGCAATACGCTCCCGGCTCACTCGATCGATGCCCCGGATCTCCAGCGGCAGCTCAACGTTGCGCTCGACACTCCTCCAGGGCATAAGTGTATCCTTCTGCGTCAAATAGCCAACCTCCAGACGGGGAGCAACCATAAGACTCTCTTTATAAAAGACCCGGCCAGAGCTGGCAGGTAATAGCCCGGCGACTATATTGAGCAATGTTGATTTTCCACAACCGCTAGGCCCCACCATCACCACAAAGCTACCTTGCTGAATCTCCAGGCTCATATCGGCCAGGACGGTATTTTCCTGTTGACCATGAAGAAATGATTTGCTTACCCGTTCAATGCGAATAACTGCGGTCATCCTCTTAAATTTCCCTCATGATGGTACTTGTATGATTTCCTTACCAGCCTGTCTCCCTGATTACTACTGGTGGTGCGCTCCAAAAAAAAGATAGCGGAACTTCGCTCTACACCTGTCTGGTCTCTCCGGCCCTTCAGTAATTATTGCACACTAACTCTAACAGATAGATTTTATCTATGCAAATAGATAGCTCTAATGGGTATTTTCCTCTACTTCATAGAGAAACTCAATTTCCTTTTTTCACGAAAACGCAAAGATCAGCCGCCTGATAACGTTTTCAAATCTGGAAAAGAAAGTACGGTCTTTACCGATAGCACATTCCATAAAATATAGAATGACCTATACGGATCGTGCAGAAAGACCACGATAACAACAGAGATGCCGCTCTATGGATTGTAACATAGAAAAACTGCCAAAGTCAAAATTTTATGTTCCTCCTGCTTCCTCGTTAGCAGAGGCTCTTTCCCGTCTACTGGAGATTTGCCCCAATAATACTAAAGCAAGGAACCTATGTTTCTTTGTTTTTTCCCAAAATTTTCGCTGAAGGTTTTCAAATGATGCTATAGCTCCTCTGTCGGCTAATGCTTGACTTCACAAAGGACTTCTATGTATACTAACAACGACATCATAAAGAAAACACTGGCGCGGCTGACACTATTGAAACATTTTCTATCTCATACGCGCTGCTATGAACGAGCATAGCAAAACAAAGCGCATCCCAGCGCAGCGAAAGCGCTAGCTGCACCGCAACGCATTGGCAGCAGAGAAAACCTCATGGATCTCCTCATTGGGGGGACAGGAACACCTTGAGACCGTCGATCGGTTCTCAAACCGGACAGGCACACATCTATCTATCGGGCGAGGCGCACACCAAATTTTTTAGAGATAACAGCAGTTATTTCGAGACATAGCCAGATTTTGCTCTTTAGCACTATTGAGGTGGGGAGAGATCATTGTCAACGTATACGCTTGATTTTGACACGATCCAACAGGTGATGCGAGCGCACCGCAAGACGGGAATACTTTACGCTGAGGCACCATCAGGGGTGGGGAAGTTACGAGAAACGTGTCGCATAGAAATCAAAATTATAGCCGGGGATATCGCCTCTTGCACGGTTGTTGGCAGCAGTGGACGCTATCTGACGGGAACCGAGGCGAGCCAGGGACTTGCTCGCCTCGGTAGGATTCGCTGGACGTTTACCCCTCAGCAGGGAGGTGGTACATCAGCAACGCCTGTCATACCAGCGCAAAGAGAAGTTTCCCCCTATCCACGGCGATCCGCCTATCTGGACCAGGAACAGATGCGCGGCTGGCCGCGCCTCCATCGCTCAGTCTTTGCTCTGGCCGATGGCAGCAAGAGTATCATCAAAATTGCGGAAGTGCTCGTCGTACCACCTGAAATCGTCAATAAGGTATTACAAGATTTGCAATCTATTGGCGTTATTACAATAGATTCAAGAAATTAAATATGAGAGCCGGCTTACTATGAAACGGAGTTACGAATGAAGGATCAATTCGCTCGTTCTGAAAATACACTCTCGGCCACAGCGGGGCCATCTTATCTCACCACCAAAGCACGTCAGGAGAGCGTTTTATGGCTCTGGTGGTATCGCCTTACTGCTCCAGCTGAGCCAAAGGTGGACAGCACGTTTCAGCAAATAGAGATATTTCGCCGGGGACGCACTGGCAGTCAGATCATTCTGGCTCTCTATTTTCTGCTCATTATTTCCATTCCAGCCAGATTCGTCGGTACGAATATCTATCTTATCCCTATCGTCGCAGGCGCGGCTGTTGCTCTTCTCCTGGCTACTATCCTAAATCGGCTTGGCAAGATTAATATTGCAGGCGTTATCGTGGTGCTCACGTTCCTCGCATTCCCCATCGTCAATATCATCACCACGCCGGGCGGCCTGAGCATGCTGGTACTGCCTCTCTTCGGTCTCCTTGTGCTGCCGCTGCTCTGCGCGGTCTCCTTCCTGCCTCCTGGCTGGATCTTTGCCATAGCCCTTGTCAACATACTCTTTACCCTGCTCTCGCTCACCTATCTTCCCCGCACTGCTGAGTTGAGCGCAATCCTCGCCATCGCCTACGCCGGCATCGTAACCCCGATTATCTTCAGTCAGATCCTCGTCTCGGTCGTCGCCTTCGTCTGGGTGCGCGGCACGACGCAGGCGCTCCAGCGAGCTGACCGCGCGGAGGAGCTGGTCCGGCTCGAACACGATCTGTCGCTGCAAGCTGAGGAGTCAGCCCAGCAGAAACACCGACTTGACGACAGCATTCAGAAGATTGTTCAGACCCATATGCGCGTGGCTAATGGCGATTTCGATGCTCGCGTGCCAGTGGGCGATGAGAATGTGCTCTGGCAAATTTCCGGCCCGCTCAACAACCTGTTAGCGCGTACTCAGCGCTGGCGTCAGGATTCCAACGAACTCTATCATCTCAAACTGGCGCTCCAACATGCACGCGAGGAGAACGAACTGCTGAAACGGCGCTCGGGCCTGTTGCCATAGATAGTTCGTAGCCGCGCGACTGTATCGCGCCTCTTCGCACCAGCGCGATACAGTC
>JAICIM010000361.1 GCA_025928885.1 Ktedonobacteraceae bacterium
AAATATTATCTTGGTCGGCGCAACCTCCTGCCGGGTTTCTTCTTGCGCCCTGTCACAGTAAGCCTGAAAGTCCGCAACCTCATCACAACTCTGCTTCACGAACTGCTGATACCAGCTATCGTACTGGTAGAGCGCGTTCTGTTTTTTGAAGTGCTGAAGGGCATAAATCACATGCTTTTGCCACATAGCGTGTGCTTCTGCATTAAGCATGGAGCGCGTCCGAGAAGTCGGGTTCAGGAGGAAATGCACCATAGTGCGCTGATGCGGTAGAAGCGTATCGAGAGGCGGCAACTCAAGGAGGCGGAGAAAGAGTTCGTTTGCAGCCTGAACGTGGAGCGTATGCGAGACCACCATTGCTGGATAGGGCAGAGTTTCTATGATCTGTTGCGCCTGCTCCAATGCTTGCCGCAATGCATCGCCCTCCCATTCTGGTTCTTCAGGTAAAAATTGTGCCGCCAGCAGGATATCGTTGCGCTCATTGAAGCTGCACTCCAGATAATCAGCGATCGTCATCAGCTGCGAACGGCTCGGCAGGCGCTGAGAGCGTCCGATCAGCCAGTTTTTATAGGCCGGACATATCTCGTCGTTGAGTTCCTGTTGTGTAAAACGCTTCAACAGAGGATGCCCTTGCTCATGGTAGTCTTCCTGGCGCTTGTAGCGCACCGCTTCAATTGCCTTGAGCATTTGCTGAAACACATAGGCATGCTCTTTTGAGGATGCACTTCCCTCTTTTGTTGCGGATGTTGTTAACTGCATCTTTCCCTCATATGATCCGCTATCGATCCCCTATAAAAGAGCAAAGGACCGAAGGGTCAGGTGTTTTTTTACTCTTGGTACAACAACGAGTGCCATCTATACTATTCCCAGGAAGCGAAATTGCTCTGAAAGGAAAGAAATATATGGGTACAATACGTGCGGTAGTTGTTGATACCGATATTCCAGGGCGACTTGCCCTCAAAGAGGTCGCCGCACCGGAGCCAGCCCCTTCGGAGGCGCTTGTTCAGGTTGAGGCCACTTCTTTGAATCGGGGTGAGGTGTTAGGGGCCATGCACTCTCCAACTGGCTGGCGACCCGGCTGGGATCTGGCTGGAACCGTTATCAAGCAAGCTGCCAATGGGACCGGGCCGAAGGTCGGGAGCCGGGTGCTAGGCAACTTTGATACAGGCGGCGCATGGGCTGAACAGGTGGCGATTTCTACGGGGAGGCTGGCTGGAATTCCTGACAATGTAACGTTTGCTCAAGCGGCAACTCTACCGATTGCTGGAACGACCGCGCTGCGTGCAATTGAGAAAGGCGGGTCTCTCCTGAACAGGCGCGTGCTGATTACCGGTTCCACTGGTGGGGTGGGACTCTTCACGCATCAACTCGCAAAGCTCAGTGGTGCCTACATCGTCGGCACAGTGCGCAATGCCCACAATGAGGCGTTAGTCCGTGAGGCGGGAGCAGATCAGGTAATCGTGGGGGATGATCTCGCGCCCGCACGTGCCTATGGTCCCTACGACCTGATTATCGATTCGCTTGGTGGGAAAACCCTGGAGAGCGCACTTGCTCTCCTGGCACCAGGAGCTACGTGCGTCCTACTTGGTTGGTCGGCATCTCCAGAGGCAAAGGCAACAATAAATCTCAGAAATTTAATCGTTACCGGGGGAACGACCCTCACGACCCTCTCCTACGCGGGACAATTAACGACTCATAGCCGAGATCTGGCGACGCTTGCGCAACTGGTCGCTAAGCAGCAATTGCGAACGTCAATCGCGGTTGAGGCTTCCTGGCACGACATTGGTGATGTTGCGCAACGGTTGCTGCAACGGCAATTCACAGGCAAAGCGGTTCTGCATCTCAGGAGAGAGTCCATCTAAAAATATCTATTCACAAAGGAGAACTTTCTATATGCGTGTTTTCGTAACAGGATCAACAGGCTTCATCGGTTCCGCTGTCGTCCATGAACTTATCGGGGGCGGTCATAAGGTCGTCGGCCTTACCCGCTCAGACCGTGGTGTTGAGGCCCTGAAAGCAGTTGGGGCTGAGGCGCATTATGGTGACCTTGATGACCTCGACAGCCTTCGCGCAGCTGCGGCATCTGCCGATGGCATCATTCACCTGGCGTTTGGACACGGCCTTTCGGACTTCGCAGCCGTGCTTGCAATCGATCTGCGTGCCGTCGAGGCGATGGGGAAGGCGCTCGAAGGCACAGGCAAGCCGTTCGTGACCACCGCTCACCTGAACGGGGAGGCATCGGATAACGTTGTGCTTTCACTGGCTGGAGTGCGATCAGCGGTTGCCACTCTCAGTCCGTTCGTCCACGACGAGGGCGACAGGCACGGCTTCATTCCTACGCTTATCAAGATCGCACGAGAGAAGGGCGTCTCTGCCTATGTCGGCGACGGGGCCAACCGCTGGCCTGCTGTCCATCGCCTCGATGCGGCGCACCTGTACCGCCTGGCACTGGAAACGGCTCCGGCGGGGTCTCGGCTTGATGGGGTCGGCGACGAGGGGGTGCCGTTCCGCGACATTGCCAGCGTCATCGGTCGCCGCCTGAACCTGCCGGTGGCTAGCATTCCCCGTGAAGAGGCAAAGGCTCATTTTGGCTTTATTGGCGCTCTGGCTCCGCTCGACCTTGCGCGGTCTTCCGCACAGACCCAGGAACTCCTGGGATGGAGACCTGTACACCTGGGGCTTCTCGCGGATATGGAGCAGCATTACTTCAATCATTGATTGAAGTTCATGATGCGAATGCTGCTCTGAGCCGTGATGACGAAGTTTTCCCAGAACGTCTCGACCAGAACCCGTTTCTGCTTGCGGCGAGAGAACGGGTCCTGGTAGGTCGAGGGAGAGAAGAGTTTGTTAGAAAGACCATTTTGACACATAAACTTGCCAGCTCTCTGAGCAAAATTAGAACATTCGTTCTTCATTATGCCTCCTGGCGTCCGCTTTCCTCTGTTGTCCGAAAGCGTTGCAGTTTTGCACGTGTCTGTGCATCTGGAAGATGGGCCGTGACCCTGATGTCAGGGTCGCTGAACACTTGTAAGGTGAGGTGCCTGAACTCCAGGTGTCCCAGCGTTGGGTGCTCGATGATTTTCTCGCGATCCACAGATCTACTCGCCTCGTGATGAGGCCACCAGCGACAAAATTCAGGACTGGCCTCTTTGAGATCCTCAATCAGTTCCTCGAACCATACATTCCCAGGATAGCGAGCGCTGGCAGTACGGAACTCTGCTAAGAGGCCTCGTGCTATCTTTTCCCAGTGAGGCCAGTGCTCCCGCTTCGTCGGATTCGTAAAGAATTGCCAGATCATATTGCGTGGGTGTGGAGGAGATGCCTCCGAAATGGCGAAGACTCCATCAGCGGCTCTGTTCCACGCCAGATAGTCCCACCGCCGTCCGATAACACACGCCGGGGTCGGGTTGAGATCATCGAGCATTTGTTGCAGTTCTGGACTGACGCACTCCTCCAGCGGGAGGGCAGGCGACGGCAGTGGTTGCCCCGCGAGCAGAAAGAGATGCCGCCGTTCATTGGCGGTGAGCCGAAGCGCCCCTGCAAGGCTTTCCAGCACCTGCGTCGAGGGATGCACATCACGTCCCTGTTCCAACCAGACATACCAGGAGGTGCCAATATTGGCAAGTTGCGCGACTTCCTCGCGGCGCAGCCCCGGCGTGCGACGACGGGGACCAGGTGGCAATCCCACCTCGGTCGGAGAAAGGCGTGCTCGCCGTTGGCATAAAAAATCGGCGAGGGCAAGATTCCGTTCGCTCTTGTGCATCTCTCGCTTCTCCCTTCGCGTGGTGGTCGCAGACCTATGATCAAGAAACACTGGTGGAGAAACCCATGAACAGGCTATGGCGAGAATCCCGGAGGTCTTTTTGGGGTTCCTCAAGCAGGTAGGTATACACACCACCAAGCTGATCGGCAGTCCCGCGACCATTCGCAAGGGGCTGGCCGCATTGGAGGCCGCCGGTGTCCAGGAGGTGCTCCTCTTATTCCCCGATGCTCTGCAGCTGGACTCGTTGCGCCTCTTCGCGAAAGCGTTCATCTGACGCTGATGCTACATCTCTGGAGTACATCTTGGAATTCTATGGGGGGAATCCGTCCAATTCTGAAGGTGACTGTTGCCTCAAAAAGTGAGTCGGCCACCCACTGAATTCCAGGATGTACGCTAGTGGCTGGTAACAGAAACCAAAATTTGACCCATATCTTTATGGGTCAAACGACAGAGTTCTCTGTTTGAACGCTGGGGAAGCGTCAGTTCTTATGTGTTTGTCGGAAGGGGCGGAAGAAGGCTCGTAGATCTTCCGCCACCAGTTCCGGCTCTTCCCGCTCCAGGAAATGCGACCCGACAGAGATCTCCGTCCAGCGCTGCACGTTGTAAGACCGCTCCATCCACTCGCGAGGCGTGGGAAACTTGTCTTTGGGGGTCATCAACATGGCTGTCGGCACCTCGACACGCCCCCAGCTTCCAGGGTTGCGTACCAATTCATAATAGAGGCGCATCGAGGAATTAATGGTCTGGGTTGCCCAATAGATAGTCAGGTTGGTCAGGAGGTCATCTTTGCTGAACCGCTTCTCGATAGCGCCATCGCAGTCGCTCCACGCCCGGAACTTCTCGACGAGCCATGCCGCCAGCCCTGCTGGAGAGTCGTTCAGGCCATAGGCCAGCGTTTGTGGTTTCGTGGTGTGCTGCATCGCATACGCCATTTCCTGCTGGTTCCAGCGTTGAGCGTTTGCCACGAACTCCTGCTCTGCCTGAGTTAAGTCGTCGGGGATATGTCCTATAAAGGTATTGGCCCCGCTCTGGTGCAGTCCGATCAACTGCCGGGTATGGGTCACGGCGAGTTGTTGCGCGACAGCCGCCCCCAGATCGCTTGCCCGCACTGCAAAGCGCTCGTAGCCCAATTCCTCTGTCAGCAGTTTCGCTAACAGGTCTGCAATGCGTCCCGCGCCCATGCCCTTTGCGCCGGGCCGATCTGAGAAACCATAGCCGGGCAGCGAAGGCACGATCACATCAAATGAATCAGCCGCATCGCCTCCATAGCGAGCTGGATCGGTGAGGAGGGGGATGATCGGGAGCATCTGCCAGAAGGAACTGGGCCAGCCGTGCAGGAGGACGAGCGGCAATGGATGGTCGCCCTTTCCTCGCTCGTGGATGAAATGCAGCCCGAAGCCATCCACCTGTGCATGAAAATGAGAAAACGCGTTGAGGGCGCGTTCTTGCGTGCGCCAATCAAAGTGGTGCTGCCAGTAGTCCGTGAATTCCTTCAGGTAGGCCAGATTCGTTCCATACTCCCATCCCGCTCCCTCTACCTCGTCTGTCCAACGGGTGCGAGCCAGACGTTCCTGCAAGTCCGTCAGCGTGTCCGGCGTGATGTTGATCGTAAATGGTGTCACACTCATATAAGTTTTCCTTTTCTTTTCTGTGTATCTGGATGCAACGTTTTGATGGGTGTAGTGTACTCCCCAAAAGATGGTAAAATTGACCCTCAATTAAAAGAATTTGCTGAGGAGAAAGAAAAGTGGTGTATCGCCCAACTGCCCGCGTGCTTACCGTCCTCGAACTCTTGCAGTCGCATGGACGCATGACCGGCGCGGAACTGGCTCAACGGCTTGAGGTCAATATTCGTACAGTGCGAGATTATATCGAGATGCTTGGTGATCTGGGCATTCCAGTCGAAGCAAAACGAGGCCGCAATGGAGCCTATTGGCTGCGTCCCGGTTACAAACTTCCCCCGCTGATCTTCACTGAGGACGAGTCTCTTGCGCTTACACTCGCGCTGCTGGTAGCGAAGGCGCAGGGGTTTGCGCAGGCTTCAGCAGCGTTTGAGGGCGTCCTCGCGAAAGTGATGCGCGTCTTGCCTGAAGCCACTCGTATCCAGGTCCAGGCGGTAGAGCAGACAGTTCTCTTTGATGATGATTCATTTCGCATCCCTCCATCATTGTTTGCTGTGGCGATGCTTAGCTCGGCGTTCCAGGCCAGTCGGCGAGTGCAGCTGTATTATCGCTCTCAGCATGGTGAAGTTACCGAGCGCGGATTCGATCCGTACGGGGTTGTCTCACGCTATGGGATCTGGTATACGCTTGGTTATTGTCATTTGCGCCAGGGGCAGCGACTCTTCCGCCTGGACCGTATTGTCAAGGTCGAAATAGCAGATGAAACGTTTTCTCCCCCGGCCAACCTGGATATACGGGAGGCTGTGCAGCGGACGCTGGCTTCTATCCCTGGCGAATGGCAAACCGAAGTATGGTTGAAGACAACGCTCTCGGAGGCTCAACGGTCTCTGCGCCTTGCCCGAGCGTTTTTTGAGGAGAAGGATAGCGGAGTTCTCGTACGTGCCGATGTCGAAGATTTGCCCTGGGTGGCGCAAAAGCTTGCTGGTCTGGGCATACCATTTGTTATCCATCGCCCCCAGGAATTACGTGTTGCGGTGAGCCAGTACGCACAAAAGCTCGCCCACTATGCACAATTGATGAACATAGAAGAGATGTGATTCGTAGTCGCGCGACTGTATCGCGCTGGTGGGGGGGGCCTGTGGAGCCGAACCAACGTGATAATGAATTTGCACAGCCAGGATCGGAATTGTTGGGTAGGTCGTAGTCGCGCGACTACGACCTACCTGTTTCGGCTTCCATGTTTCATCGTCATTGTTGGCTGCGCAAATTCATTATCGCTCGACTGCGTACTCTCTACGTCAGATGCAAAACCGCTTTGCCAGTAAATTGCCGTTGTAGCAGGCGTTGTGCTACTTTACCAATGTCGTGCCAGGAAGCCTCCACCTCGATTGGTGTCCGCAATTGCTGGTTGGCTACCAGTTGTGCGAGTCTGGTCAGATCTTTAGATGGCACACGACGCGGTAATTCTGTAGCCATCCTCAGCCCATAGAGGGTAACATTTCCAGTAGTGTTGAATTGGCTGAGATTAATGGTGGCCTCTGGCGAAACCGACCAGCCCAGCGAGACGCAGATTCCCCCGGGTGCCAGCAGAGTGAGTGCGCTCGCCAGTGCTTTCCCTCCGAGTGACTCGATAATCAAATCGTAGGGGCCATAGGCTTGTGCGGGCGCGAGATCGTCCCCCACAATCACTTCATCTGCTCCAGCCTCTCGTACGAGTGCCTCGTTGTGAGCATTGCGAGTTGTCCCAACGATAAAGGCTCCACTGAGTCGGGCGAGCTGGTGCGCGAAGAGTCCCACTCCACCGGTAGAACCGGTAATCAATACACGCTTGTTCAGGAGCGCTCCCCCTTTCTCAAGCGCACAGAGCGCAGTAAGTCCCGCTGTCGGCAAGGTCGCGGCCTGAGCGAACGTCACGCTGTCAGGAATTACGCCCAGGTTGTTGGTTGAGACTGCTACTTGTTCGGCCCAGGAGCCTGCTGTAC